>QFQM01000708.1 GCA_003243255.1 Flavobacterium psychrophilum
GCCAAGCGGGCTGGCCTCCATCGCCAGGTTGGCACGGGCCAGTTGCTGCTGCATCTGCGCGCTGCGCGCCAGCGCCTGACGCAGATCGCTGAGCGCCCGGCCCACCAGCAAGGTGGCGCCCATCAGCAGCATGACGGCGAAATGCAACTGGCTACGCTGCAGATCCAGCTCACCGAAACTCGGACTGCCGCGCAGTAGCGGTAGCGGCAGGGTCGCGGCGTACACCAGCAGCACCCCATACAGAGCACCGGCAAAGGCGTGCCGCAGCGCCAGTACCAACATGCTCAGGCCAAGCAGCGGTAGGGCGAGCTGAGCCGGCAGGCTGGCGCTGAGCAGCATCAGCACCAGAAATACGCCTGTCGCCAACAGCCAACCACCTGGCGAACGACTGATGCTCAGCGTCGGCGCGCTATCTACCAGCGGCTCGCGGGTCCAGCCGCGCGCCCGCAGCAGCGGGGTGCCGTACGCCAGCACAGGCGCCGTCAGGGCGAGCATATTGATGGTGTCGCTCAACCAGATCGCCAGGCTGTCCTGCGCCCACTGCTCGCTGGCCTGAAAACCGGTCAGCCAGAGGTTGCTCTGCAAGCCGAGCGCCACCAGGGCACTCGGCATCAACACAGCGAAGGCAAAAAATCTCAGCAGATCGCTCAAACGTCCCAGGGCAGGATCGAAAGGCTGACGCCGCAACAGCCACCAGCCCAGAGCAACGGCAGTGGTTTCCGGCAGGCCGTAGAGCGGCGCCCACGCCCAGGGCAGACCCCAGAGCGGCACGCTGATCAGGGCATTGAGGTACAACGCAGGCAGCACCCGCGGCCCCCACCACAGGCACAGGGCAAGGCCGAGCACCAAGGGCAGGTAACACAATGCCACCCCGTCATTCAGACGGGTCGCCAGGGAAATCCAGGTTGCCAGATGGAAAATCGGCAGCGGCAGCCACCAGGTCCAGTTGGGCAAGCGGTCGGGGAAGGCGGCGGGCATGCAGGCCTCGAGTTGATGCGCTGGCACAGCATAGCCCAGCGCCAGAGCGCTTGGAGCATATTGCCAGCACCCTGACCGTCGTCAGGACGGTCGGTCGTCAGCTACACCGCGTCGCGCGGCAACAGCAGGCCGAGCGGCAGGCGCACCCGCGCCTCAAGGCCACCGCCGGAGCGGTTGCGCAACTCGACGCTGCCACCATGCAGAGCTGCGATGCGCTTGACGATGGCCAGACCCAGACCGGTGCCACGCCCGCCACGCGCCCGATCACCGCGAATGAAGGGGTTGAAGATGCTGTCCAGCTCGGCCGGATCGATACCGTTGCCACGGTCCAGCACGCTCAGCACCAC
>QFQM01000154.1 GCA_003243255.1 Flavobacterium psychrophilum
GTAGCCATACTTCCATCTGCTGTCCTCTTTCTGTTTGAACGACGATCAAATCAGGTGTACCTGAATGAAAAGCCAGGTAGAGTACGGAGGCGGTAACTAAAATACCGACAACGGATGCCGCAAGCCTTACCCCAAACCTATACTGTCGGTGAGCTGATCGCTTGCGTTGTATTCCCTCCAGGATTCGGTTACGCAAAGCCAGGTCATGCCTTACCTCTTCTGAAGAAATGCCATTGTGCTGCATGGCATTGAAGAAATGATCAAGTACCTCTTCTTCCTTGGTCGAGGATGTACCTGCGAGGAATTTCTTAAGTAGTTTTCTGAAGAGGACTATGCCACGATGCTGACCAGACATGATTTCACGTTTTATACCTGTAAGTATGAAAAACGTAAAAAACCCCTACGTCAATAAAGTGAATTAACTATTACATCATACAGGTAACACTGGGATCACATAGACTTATGTGATAAGACGTTATCGCCAACGCGATGAGCAGTTCTTCGGCTCGCAAGAGCTTCAATGCCTTGTTCAATTGATTCTCCACGGTGCTCACAGAGATACCCAACTTGGTGGCTATTTCGAGGTAGCTCATATTTTCATAGTAACGCAACCGAAAAACATGAAGACATCTATCGGGAAGGATTTCGGAGGCTCTGGTTTCAATTCGCTCAAGCAAATTATGCCGCAGTTCTTCCTGCACAAAATCACTTCGTTCTATAACGGTCAGTGCCAATTCAATTTTTT
This sequence comes from Flavobacterium psychrophilum, assembly GCA_003243255.1. Next base: position 746 of record QFQM01000154.1, read on the forward strand.
CTACTTGCAATTCACTGAATATCCGGTTCTTAAGTTTAGATGCGCATTGAAATTTAACCGCTTTATATAAGTACGCTTTGGGATTCTGGATATCGACCTTGCCCTGCCGCAACCAGATATCTATGAATATTTCCTGAATAATGTCTTCGGCAGTATTTTTATCCCGCATGATATTATAGGCATAGGTATACAATTCAGACCAGTATTGATTGTATAAATCATTAAAAGCGAATTCGTTATCTATGGTGGGCTTATCTATCATTATCGCTCAAAGTCATCCGGCTCTCAGTATGCAAATGAATACCATTACTTATTGAGGGCTCAAAATAAAGCAATCCGGAGTACTCTTTTATTACCGTTATATTAATACCACTTACCACTCTGAATTTTACTCCGTGTTTACTTACCGTCAACGCTACTCGTAGCATAAAGAGAAAATGTATAGCATTGACCAGTGGTAATCATGCAAGTAACCTTACAACCATTTCCCATGGATTGTACGCTTTTGTGTCTATAAGTGAACCCCATAAACCAACACCCTATTTACAATAACAGTAATGATGACTGCCATAATCAATGGGGTATTTATTGATGCAAGTTTTTCCAATTCTGTGTTGGCATTTAGGTCAGTATATTTCTTCTTAAGCAACAATCCATAAATCCAGAAAAATGTAAATGGGCTGCAAAGAGGGTAAAGCAAGCTTAAAAATGTAGGCACAGGTAAATTAAGAACTACAGTGATGATGATGCCTAAAAAAACAGGTATCATTATTAAAGAAGCTATAAATGTTGCTCTTTGCTCCGTGCTGTTGATTATTTCTGCTGATGCCATTTCTACAAAATACTTTGAAAGTCTTTTCATGGTAAAAAAAAGAAAAACTACACCTATCAATGAAACCGAAATCACAAGCCACCACGGAAAACCTAATTGACTGAACACAAAGCCAGTATCTCCGGATTGAAAGAATGGCGACATTAACAGATAACCACCGAAATTGATGTACCCCAACGAGCTCATGAACAGCATGAACAAGAACAAAATAGTTCTTTTCTTATAATTCGCACAAACAAAATGGAATAACAAACCAGTAAGTAGACTTACTAACGGGCCTGCGGAAGCAATCATCAATCTGCTCGCCACTGAGATAGATGAAGCGTCATGTTGAACATAATTATGATAAAGAGTTACCTCTCTTGAATTAAGAGCAATTGCGGCAAAAAAGTGTCCGAGCTCATGAAATGTTTGCTGCCACATGGTAGCAACTACAAAAAGCATGGTAGCGTTAATGATAACAACTGATTTCTTCATTTTCTATTTTGGTAACCTATTCACAGTAGAAATTACGCAGAAAGTCACCCTACTCCAAAGCGAATGAGTGTGTAGATTTTAATAAATCATTCGGCCCTGACGCAGCTGCTCCCGCCACTTAGTCACCAGATGACCAGTTGAACGGGAAAGATCTATCGTCCATTTCTGTGCCTTCGTTCGTAGTTGTACCATTGCATGTATTTCTCCAGATACTGTTATGCATCGTGTAAACTACTAAACTTAAAGGCATTCGATGAATTCCCATTGAAAAATACAGTGAAATACATCGATGTAGATTGTTTCAAGGTGTTGACACTTATGTAAAGTGTAGTTTGACATCAAGCTCTACTAATAAATCTTCGTACTCTGAAAAATCGAATGCAGGATTTTAATACTGAACACATCCATCGAGCGATAGCCGGTGATACCATCCTGCTTCACCTTGCACTTCTACGTAATTGATATCCAGACAACGATGCACTGGCGGAGAGTTGGTCGGTACTCTCCTTTACAGAACCCAGTTGCGTATACTACTCGTCCGGATCACTTTGCCTAGAAGAAGGTTATAGCAGTCCATGAGCCGTAATCGTTTTAAGGCATGCTGATCCGGTCCCTGGTCTTTTCAACACCTCCTTCATTGGTTATTAATGGTCTACAATAATCTCACCATGTCAGTTACTTATGTTGTATCTGAATAGGTATTGGAATTACATCATTCAGTTCAAGCTCTTTAACCATATCAGCTACAGTTGCCTTGTACTTCTTAAAGTGGTCAGTCTGAATGTGTGATTGATAGGCTGGAACACTTGCATAGGTCTCCAATATAGTAATCTTGCAAGGATTGTTTTTGTCCTGTACTGCAGAATAGGCCAATACACCTTTTTCATATTTCAAAGCTGATTGCAGTTGTGTCTTTAACGCTATTATGTAGTCATTCAATTTAACGCTGTCGACAGTAATTTTAGCAATTCGCATATACGCCTTATTGTCTTGAGCAATGGAATCCTGCATCGCTAATGTCATCATAAAAGTCGTCCAAATCAAAAATCCGCCGTGTCGTAATTTCATAGTAACTTTTTTTAATCATCATCATTTTGCTCCGTGGCGAGCCTAAGAAAACGTTGAGACTATCGCATCCTCGTTGAATTCTTGCTTCGCCAGGTTAGCAGGTAGGGAGTACTTCTCGTTGCATTTCAAAAGCTGAAATCCAAGTTCATGAAGATGCGTCAGCCCGATAACATGCGACGCATCCCTGAATGGACTGAAATGAGGCATCATTGTGTGCGATCAAATCGTTGTCTGATTCAACTTCCGATTTGTAGTAACACCTAAGAATATCAACGATCAGTAATCTTCTAATTTAGCAATTTTTGAGAATAATCGCTTTATACAGCGTCAGAGTGATTATGCTGAATTAAACGATGCGCAATGATAAATGGATCCTTAGAAACACATTTGCCTAAGCGGCAACTTAAGCTCCCTTATGAATACCCTTTTCTTAAGTTAAAATGCACTATGACTTTCCCCAAAGCATATCATTGTGCATTTTTTTTTAACTCACATTATCCCACTCGCCTGTAAAAGTAAATTTCAATGAATAACATGCTAATAGAATTCTGCTAGTTGCGTGGAATTGGAGAAAATTACTTTCACATTTTGATTTGTAGAAAAGTAGTTGCTTCCTTATTGATGAACTACCTGAATTTGCACCTGTCCGGCTCCAACAGAAACATCTTTTACCGCAGTTCCATCCGCTTTGAAAAGCTGGGCAGAGGCAGTATAGGTTCCTGGATTTGAAATGAGTGTATGTAATGTATATGAAAACGATTTTACACTAAGACTGGCCAAATAATCGGAGCAATTTACTTGTTTCACAAGGGTACTTCCGTTTTTAATGAGTAGTTGAACTTGGTAAACCTCTTTAGCTGCATTGCTGGATGTTGAAAGGCTTGGTGCGTTAAACGTTAATACTACTTTGGCGGGAGTGGCCACGCTGGCGGTGTTATTCACCGTGAAATTCATCGCGTCTAATCCAGGTATTGAAGTTGCCGTATTATTGGTTACCTGTAAATTCGATGTTTGATCAAAAAAGTAGAGATCGTTTGCCCGTAGTACTTGCGATCCGAATACTTTGAGTTGGCCAAACACGGCAACAGTTCCATCAAATGCAGCGGCCAGTCCATTAGTTGATGATCCGTAAACGCCGATCCCATCACTCGATCTGCCTTCCACACCTTTCCCTGATGCCGGATTCGAACTACCATAAACCCCAACCCCACCGTTGGCAACCCCTTCGACAGCATTTACAGAGGGGCCGTTGGTAGCTGGATTACTGATCGTAAATGCTCCAAACCCGGCAGCTCCAGTTCCACTTCCAATATAGGGAAGGCTAAACGGTGCCCTGGGGATCCATGTTGTTCCATTCCACGTAAGCGCATCACCATTCGCAGCACCTTGCTGGGATAACTTCAGTGGCAGACCTGCACCGTTTCCAGAAAAGACCCCATCTACTGAAATTGATGGTCGGCCAGGTGTCCATAACGAACCATTCCAAATCAGTGATTCCCCAGCTAATGCTCCTTGCTGAGCAATTCCAAGCGGAGATGCAGCTGTTCCGTTTCCATTCAAGGTCACATTCTTCTGGACAAATTGAGTTCCCCAGTTATCACCTACCCCTCCTGATACAGTGGCCGGCAACCAGCTTGAACCGTTCCATTGCAATACTTGCCCATTGATGGCACTTTGTTGTGCAATAGTCAGCGGATTGCTGCTTGTGCCGGTACCCGAAAGTGCAGAGGTGGTTACAATTGCCGGTGCGGTACTTATTGTTGCAGGTGTCCATTCGGATCCGTTCCATTGCAGTACTTGATTGGCGGTTGCATTTGTGGTATTCACATCTGTTAAATCATTAAGCTTGACATCTTTTACAGAATTGGCAACAAGGGCATAGGGTACACTGGTAAAACCCGTTGTGCCAAAATCGACATATGCTGTTCCGCCCGTGATGTCCATCTCTACTTTCATAGATTTAGAATTTCCTTCCAACCAGTTTACCGTCTGGAAATTACCTAACGTAGCTGTACCACTTCCCAGATTTACATTCAGCATACCATATGCATTGGTTTGTGTAGTAAATGTTTCGGTAAACACAGGTGCCCCCAGATTGAGCACGGTTAAGCGCAAACCAACGGACTGAGATGCCACCACATTGCCAGACGGGTTGCGAACAACCGCCTGGTAACTGAAAAAATTAGGCGCTTGACCAAGAGCAGCATATGCAATTAACGCCGCAAATAAAAAAGAGAGTAAAATCTGCTTATTCATATCCTTTAGGTATTTAGTTTGATTTGATAATGGAGATCGTTTTAACCATCCCTTGGGCTCCCCGAACCCGCAATAGGTAAAGTGCCGGCGGCAGATCTTCTATATTGAACTCAACACGTTGGTCAGTCCTCTGCGGCCTGATGTCAAGTAGTTGACCACCTATATTGAACCACTCGAATGAATACGACGATAGTTCAATTCCGCCTGTAATGAATAATCGTTGCCATGCCGGGTTAGGATATACATTAAGTAGTAATGCCTCATCGGAAACAGCAGCAATAATGCCTGCACTCGAAACTACCTGGAAGCCCTGGTGTAGTATCAGGTTACTTTTTGTCAGATCGCCCACAATGACTTGGCCAATCGTGGCAGATATTGAAGCGGTGGAGTTACTAAAGAAGCTACCTCCCGCAGCAACTACGGATGATGAAACAGATTGAGCATCTACATAAATAGACAGCCCCAGCAGGAATAACGTAAAAATCCTTGTCATTGCTTTTTTATTTAAAAGTCCAGCTTGCTTCATTTTAAATCAACTACCAAAATAGGCAGGTGTATGTCAGCGAGAGATCGAAAATTATTCTGGAACCAGTGTAAATGACCATGCGCCCTCAATGCTGGCTGTTCGATTCCCAGGAAACCCTTTTCCATTAAAAATAAAGTTCAATCGCAATTCATCATTTGTTAATGCATAGGTCACTTCCACCTCCTTCGTATTTCCAGGGTCGCGGATGATTTTTGATTCCATGGGATTGCCGAACTTCCACGAACCGCTGGCAGGCCATGGATTGTTGTCAGGCGCGCCCGTGACATTATAACCATATAAGGCGTTACCAAAACTGCCTGACAAGACCAGTTTGAGTTCACTGTAGCCTGTAAGTGACGTATTATTAAGCCTGACTTCCGTTACTTTCCATGTCTTGGAAAGATTACTCAGTTGCACTTCCTGTGCATCGGGTTTAGGATCATCGCCTTTTTTGCAACTCCCTGTAACCAGAATGAACGAAACGACACAAATACAAAAAATAATTGCTGGTACTGCTTTCATATAAATAAGTTTGATTGGTAATGGCCGAAGCAAAAAAACCGTTAATACACTTAAAAGTGTACGTTCGCCAGCCTAGTATCAACTACTAAAATGAGTAGGTAGTAAGTAATGAAGGATTATACCAGTTTTTGACGAATGGCCAATGCCACCGCCTCTGTCATCGAGCTGACATGGAGTTTGGTATAAATGTTTTTCATATGAAAGCGAACTGTATCGTAGGTAATAGTGCAAGCCAATGCGATTTGCTTATAGCTCAACCCCTTCACCAAATGGACAAGAATTTCTCTCTCACGTTCAGAAAGTTGCTCCGTTGTTTTGCCAGGTGACGCGGCCATTTGCTTGAAGATCTCCAGCACACGGCTCGCAATATTGGCTGACATAGGCGCTCCACCCTGATAGGCTTCCTCAATTGACTGAAGATACTTTACAGGGGTACTTGTCTTTAACAGATAGCCACTTGCTCCCGAGCAAATAGCTGCAAAAATTTTGTCATCATCGTCAAACGCGGTTTGTATAATTACGCGTACCTGTGGAAAATTTTCCTTGATCAGTTTTATACCGTCTATGCCACTAATATCGGGAAGTTGGATATCCATCAACACGACATCGGGAAGGTTCTTCTGCATCTTTTTAACTATTTCTTTGCAACTGGAGTATGCACCGACCACTGAATAGCCTGGAGTATTATCTATTAGTAGTTGTAACCCTTGCAGGGTACCTACGTGATCTTCGACGATTGCCACCCGAATGTCCTGCATCATATCAATTACGTTAGATCAAGTTGGCTAGATGAAAACGGATGTACAACTACCATATTAAGCAGTTCTAAAATTTAACCGGATTGTTGTTCCTGAGAGCGAATTAGATTCGATATCCAGACGGCCCCGTATCTCCATGGCGCGGTGTTGCATGTTATCCAGCCCATTGCCCTTCGTTATCGCATGTGTTTCAAAGCCAACGCCATTGTCGGAGATAATCATTTCCAAATTCTTACTCTCCAATCGAATTACTACTTCAATGGAATGAGCTTTGGAGTATTTTGATGCATTGTTTACCGCTTCTTTAAAAATCAGATACATATTTTTTCGTTGCTGCATGCTGAGTTTCAGCAGCTGGATTTGTTCTTCGGCTTTAAAGGTGTACCGGATATTTACTTCATTTAAAATATTATGCGCAAAGCTATTCATCCGTTCGATCAATGTTTTCATCGAGTCGTTGCGTGGACTTATGGTCCATACGATGTCACCCATATCTTCCAAAACCGTGCGACTTGTATTACCTATTTTAGTAATCACCTCTTTTGCCTCGGTTTGGTTGGTGTCCATTTTCCGGTTGGCCACTTCACTGAATATGGATATACTGCTCAACGCAGAGCCCATATCATCATGTAAGTCATTGGCAATTTTGTTCCTCAGATTCAATTCTCCAATTTTTTGCATGGAGGTGATCCGCAATACAATTAAGAAAGCAATAACCAGTAACAGCGCAAACCCGGTGAGTAATAAATAACGTTCTATTCTTGCCTGGTCGATTTTCGCATTGAACAGTCTTTTGTCTTCAACCGCCTGAATACTATCAGCAATGGATTTCTTTTCGAACTCGTACTTATACTGGGATTTTAAAACAGCTTTGTTAGTAGCCGTGTTTTGAATGCTGTCGCTCATGGTTTTTGATAGTTCGAGCATAGCAAGTGCCTGCGCTACAGCACCTGTTTGCTTGTAGATTTTATAGAGTCCATCAGCAGACAAATGAATATCCTTGGGATACCCCAGACTCTTGCCTAGTGCCAACCCCTGGCGAAAGTATGTTTCTGCTTCTTTATAGTTCTTCTCTAAAAGCAATACTTGCCCTATTCCAATGATACATTTCGATTCGCCATTGGTATCTCCTATTTTCTTGAAAAGCACCCGAGCACTGTTGTAATTGTCATTTGCTTCCTTGAATCTGTTTTGAAATTTGCAAACGGAACCTATGCTGAAATAGCCATTGGCAACGTCTTGGTCAATATTAAGGTCTTTAAATAACGCTATTTGCTTGTGAAAATAATCCAACGAACGTGGGTAGTCTTTTTCATCTACATACACTTGCCCCAGACAGGCATAAGTAAAGGCTATCGATTGTTTGTCGTGTGTACTGAGCGCAATAGCAAGTGCTTTATTATGATTTTCAATTGCCTTCTTTGATTCACCTTGTTCTTTGTAAATGGAACCAATGATATTCAAATTGTAAGTCTGGTTTTCAGTCTGACCCAATTTTTCATAGAGCTTTAGGCTTTGGTAGAGCGAGGACAAAGCCTTACTGATGTTACCCAGCGAGTTGAAGAGTCGACCATTGTTGTAGTAAGCGTTAGCAATATTGAGGGAGTCTTTAAGTGATTCAAAAAGATTCAATGCTTTGATTCCATAAGTTAACGCCATCCCAGTTTCACCTTTATATTTAAGGGCAACTCCCTTATTATTGTACGCAGTAGCCAAATAAGCCAGATACGTGTTGCTCAACGCATCACTCACCCCTGCCACTTTTTTCTCAGCCAGGTCGAGCAACTGATCGTTGTAGTATTGCCATGCACCTTCGGGTTGAGTATTGGCTAAATATTCCAGGATACGAAGACGAGAAGTATCGCTTTGAGGATGTGCTAAAACCTGCTTAACGGAGTCTGCATTGGCAGTCTGGCAACTGGCCTGCTTGAGGCCTGCCAGTAAAAGAACACTAAAAAGTGCTACCATGAAATTTTTCATCAGCTCTGGTAAATTAAAAATTGCGCAACATTTTTTTTTACCAGTCAAATTGGACTTTGTCATCCTAGCGAAATCGGGTTAGTGAGTACCAGTAGACATTTCGATATCAGGGATATAATGTCAGGAGCATGAAATCATTAGATCAGTAAATTCCGCTCATTGTTTTACAATATAAAACATATTGATTACTTTCAACTACTGCGATCGATCTGTTTTAGGATACGGTATACTGAAATGGTCTAGTTGGAAGGTATTTTTTTGTTAAAGATATCAACCCATTCTATTGTTACTATGATCGATGTTGTCACGTCGGCAACTCTAATGTGTCATGTTGTTAGTGACCAACTGGGATAGCGTTGTCCATATTGCAACCTATAGCTGAAGCTTCCTTTTGGAAGCTTTCTTAACTCGTGTACAGTCAGCCTGGCTGTAAATCGATGTAAAGCTCCAAGTGGTGAAAGACTATTTTCTTATATAGTTAGTTATACGCAGCGAAGCCAACAGCAGCGATTAAGAGAAAAAGTAATGATTTTGTAATTGACCCTATACCTCCGTCAAATTTGCGGACGAACTGTCCTCTTTTGAATGTCTGATCGTTTTGATCGTAATTCGGTCAGGTAGTGCTACTCGGCGCCCATTTTTTTAATGTTTCTCGAAAACGAATTGCTGTTCTATGCCCGAGTAATTAAATTGAACAACATAATTATGCCAAATGAGCCGTTACTTAATAGGACAGTGATGACCTTTATAATTAACTATTCGACTGGCAAGGCGTTCATGTAACAATACTACTTTCGGTTGCAACATGTGTCTTAGCCTTTGTATCAGCGACTCATCTACTTTTACCCCACAAACTTTATACCCAATGACTTTTCAGGAAAAATCACCTTTGAATTACCACGCTTGAACTCGAACCTCATTTAGTCGGCTTAACTCTATTAATTCCTAACTAACCATCTATTTATTGCTTACCCCATGCGAAAGCTTTTTCTCGTTGCGTGTCTTATTTACAGTTTCGGAGCAGTTGCCCAATATAAAGAAGTAGTTCAGACCAAAAGAAAGCTGGATAGCTTATATCTACTTATCAAAACTCATTCCCGACAAGACACCACCCGGGTGATCCTATTAAACGAAGCCAGCCATTACCAGCAAAACGTAGATGTACGCAAGAATCTGGATTTAGCGTCCGAAGCGTTGCAATTGTCAAAGACACTAAATTTCGCAAAGGGGATC
>QFQM01000155.1 GCA_003243255.1 Flavobacterium psychrophilum
TCACCCTTCTTGATGCCGGCAGCGGCGGCGGCGCCTTCAGTACGGGCATTCAGTACAAATACACCTTCACCCTCTTTAATACCATTTTGCTCTTTCACTTCGTCGCTCAGGTTCTCACGCGGATATTCAATACCCAGGTAAGCCCTTTGAACAGTACCATGCTTCATCAGGTCGGCTACGATCTTCTTCACGATATTAACCGGAATGGTGAAAGAGTAACCCGCATAAGCGCCGGTAGGAGAAGCGATCGCAGAGTTGATACCGATCAGTTTACCGTCAGTATTGATCAGCGGACCACCACTGTTACCGGGGTTCACCGCAGCATCAGTTTGAATGAAAGACTCTACAGGCGTACGACTTTGACGGCTGTTGATGTCCAGCGTTCTGCCCTTGGCACTCACGATACCGGCAGTAACAGTAGTTTCAAGCGTAAGCGGATAACCTACGGCCAGCACCCATTGACCAACCTTTACGTCGTCAGAGTTGCCATAGATCAGGAAAGGAAGACCCTTCGCTTCGATCTTGATCACAGCCAGGTCACTGCTGGGGTCAGCGGCAATCAGTTTAGCTTTGAAAGACTTCTTATTATTCAAAGTAACGTTGATTTCGTCGGCCCCTTCCACTACGTGATTATTGGTAACGATGTACCCATCTTCACTGATGATGGCGCCGGAACCGGAAGCCATTTGCGGAACAGACCGCATGCGGTCACCAAAAAAGTCATCGAGGTCCATGTCGAACAAGTCGCCAAAAGGGCTCCTGCGTGGAAGATTGTTGCTGGCAGTACGCGTAGCCTTCGTCTTGATGTGTACAGTAGCGGGGATGGCAGCATTGGCGGCTGGAACAAAGTCAGCCGTCGGAGCATTCGTCAGCCCTTTAAAATCCGCGTAGTTGGCGGGAATCTTACCACTGTCATTATTATCATTCTGGTAAACGTAAGTGTCTTGCTTTGCAAACCGTTGGTAGCCCCACATCGTAGCAAATGTTGTGGTAGCACTCAGCAACACAATCGCTGCTATCTGTTTAAACTTCATATGCTGTGTAATTTTTAATTTTTATTCTGATGGAAATATACAAATTCAAATTATATGCCCGGTCACAACAAATTAACACCACAAAACCAATAAGGGTCACACCAACCTTCCGGTTTAACAATTAATTTACTAAAGTCTTCGTACTTCGTGATACAAATTTAAAAAATAAACCCGGAAAATCAGCGAGTTATAATACTGCAAACTGCCTGATAATCTTTATTATTACAAAGTTTTTGACGTCACTAAAGACATACTGCCTGCGGCACCCGGCGTATCGCCCGAAGCCCGTGGCTGTTCATCCCGCAATTTTGTCTTCACTTCCCGACTTCCTGTCCTTAAGTGCCGCCTTTTTGTCTTTAATCTTTCGGACTTTCCGACTTCCGGACCTTCGGTCTTTACAGACCCAGTAAAAACTGCAGCGTATCGATCCCGTCAGCATAGTCCGTTAACCCCGGTTGCTGCGACTGCCCGAAGGGAAGCCACTTTTTGCCAACCACACATTGAATATCGGCATTGTTCAATAAGGAAGAAGCCACAGCCTGTTCGTCCTTGTAAAAAGAGTAATGCAACTGGCTGATGGGGGAGAAGGGAGAAGCATTTTCATGAAGGATGATACTGCCATTGGTCATGTAGTACGACTTATTCAGGATCAGCAAAGCCAGTTGATAATCGTAATTATTCTTGTACTTATTATGGTCACCCAGCTCGTTGTATTTCTTGAAAGTTTCCAGCAGCGGCACAAAGTCATACCCCTCCGGTACATACAGCTGCGTCACATTCCGGCAGCCCAGACCAAAATACAGGTAAACATCATCGGCCAGCAGTCCCAGTTCCTCTACCGTTTCATTGCCATCCAAAATAGCCACTGAAGTACGGTTTCGACGGATAATATGCGGATACCTGGCAAAATAATAATCAAAATACCGGGCAGAGTTATTACTGCCGGTAGCAATATAGGCATCACAGCCCTTCAGCATTGGTTGTATACCAATAAGCGACTCCGTGGCAGGCTCCCAGGCATGCAGTTGAGCTACCAGGTGCCGCATCAGTATCTCGTCTTTGGAAGACAGCTTGATCGTTTGCCGGTGGCCACTTATAAACACACACAGCAGATCATGAAACCCTACTAAGGGGATATTCCCGGCCATCACGATACCTACATTTTTGATGGAGGATTGCGTTTCCGGGATACCATATTGAGAAGCCCAGGCCGACAAAGCAGCCGGGTCTAAAAAGATGCGGGCAATGTTTTGAACACTCAGATCAATGAATTCGGGAGTAAACCAGCCATTCTCACGGGAAGCCCTTTCTTTAACTGCGGTCCATTGATTATCAGTCGATAAAATATATTCGCCCAAGCCCTTCAGTAAATCTATCCGTTGTTGTAAATTCATTACAGCGTATATTTGTCGTGCAAAATAACTGTATTCGATCCATTAAAATTCAAGCAAAATATGGCTATCAAAATAACGGAAGAATGTATCAACTGCGGAGCTTGTGAACCGGAATGCCCCAACAATGCCATCTATGAAGGCGGTGTAGAGTGGGCCATCACAGATGGGACCAACGTAAAAGGTCCTTTTACCCTCATGGACGGAACAGTGGTGAATGCCGAAGAGCGTTTTGCGCCCGTTAGCGTTGATACATACTACATTACACCCAATAAATGCACAGAGTGCCAGGGCTTTCATGAAGAGCCCCAATGTGCTGCTGTTTGCCCGGTAGATTGCTGCGTACCCGACGAAATGTACCAGGAAACAGTAGAAGAGCTCATGGCGAAAAAGGAAAAAATGCACCTTTAACAAAAGTGTGCATAAGTAACCCGCCCTTAATTTGGAACAGGGTATCCTAAAATCGTAACTTAACAGTATTCAAATAGTGAATGTAGTCTTAGTACTACTTATAGCAGGCGGGTGATATTTCCCGTTGTAGAAAGGTGAAGCGGCAAACGTCCTTCACCTTTCCGATTTTAGGCCCGCTTCCTGCACACTTTTCACCCAAAACTGCACACTTATCTTCCAAAACTGCACACTTATTGGTTTGTCCTTTGCCGATTGAAAATTTAGACCTTACTTCACAATCAGGAGCAGCAACTACCATTAACGCCCAAACCAAACCATCTATGAGAATTCCAGGTTTACTTATCCTGTTCATTGCCCTGGCCTGCGTGCATATAGCCGTAGCCCAGGATAATCCATCTTTCGCGGATAAGCTCATTAACCTGCCAGCTCGCTTCAATGAGCGCATACAGAAAAAAACAGAAAAGCTCGAAGAACAACTCACCCGGCAAACCGAAAAATACCTTCAGCGACTCGCCCGCAAAGAAGAAAAGCTCCGGAAGAAATTAATGAAGACCGATTCCACGGCCGCCAAACAACTCTTCGACGGATCAGCCGAACAATATGCCAAACTGAGCGAACAACTCAAAAACCCTACAGCCATTGCCGGACGGGCAGGCGGCGCCTACATGCCATATGTCGATTCGTTGAAAACCTCACTCTCATTTCTGCAGAACAATAGCAACCTCCTTAATTCCGACGAAGCCAAAAAGATTACCGGTTCCCTGCAGCAGGTGCAACAGTTGCAAGGCAAACTGCAGCAATCCGAACAGGTTAAAGCATTCATTCGTCAACGCAAAGAACAGATCAAAGCCACCCTTAGCAAGTATACCAGCTTGCCCAAAGGACTTACCAAAGGCTACCAGGATTTCAACAAAGAACTATATTACTATTCCCAACAAGTACAGGAATACCGGGATATGCTGAATGATCCCGATAAGTTATTGACCAAAGCATTGTCACTCCTCAATAAACTGCCCGCCTTCCAAAGCTTCATGCAACAGCATTCCGAATTGGCAGGGCTATTCTCTGTACCCGCAGGCTACGGCTCCAATGCGAGCCTCGCCGGATTACAAACCCGCAGCCAGGTACAACAACTGATGCAAACACAGCTGGCATCGGCTGGCCCCAATGCACAACAAATGCTGCAGCAAAACCTGCAGGCGGCACAGGCACAGCTAAACCAGTTGAAAGACAAGATCAACAAACTGGGTGCCGGTGGGGCCGACATGGATATGCCCGACTTTAAACCCAACAACCAAAAAACAAAATCCTTCTGGAAACGACTGGAATACGGTACTAACCTGCAGACACAAAAGTCCAATAATTTCTTTCCCACTACATCCGACATTGGACTATCGGTAGGGTATAAACTCAGCGACAAAAGCATCGTCGGTATCGGAGGCAGCTACAAAGTAGGATGGGGAAAAGATATACGCAACATAGCCATTACCAGTCAGGGCGCAGGCTTGCGATCCTTCCTCGATGTAAAGATGAAAGGCAGTTTCTTTGCTTCCGGAGGCTTTGAATACAACTACCAGCCATTGACAGTTAGTGGAACAATTACACCCGATATAGCTGCGCAGGGCGACAAATGGCAGCAGAGTGGCCTGGTAGGCATCAGCAAAATCATTTCCCTCAAGAGCAAAACCTTCAAAAAAACAAAAGCACAATTGCTGTGGGATTTCCTCAGCTACCAGCAGCAGCCCCGGACGCAGGCCATCAAGTTCAGGGTCGGCTATAATTTTTAGAATTACACGCACTACATATTACGTCTACCATTAAACAAAAATCATGAAACGGATTCTTGCAGGATGCCTTATCCTAACCTCTTTGCATGTACATGCCCAAACCTGGTCTACAACTGGAAACGCCGGCACTACAGCCGGGCCCAACTTCGTTGGAACAACAGATCTGCAATCACTCATGTTAAAAACCAATGGTATCCAGCGATTGTTGATCGATCCGGAAGGAGTATTTTTATTTAACTCCGATTACCTGAAAATACAGAGCAGGCTTTTCTTACAGGATGCTTCTTCTTCGTCGCTTAACAATTACACACGAGGATCAATCGGTAACAATATTAGATGGAACGGCAGCACATCTATGTGGAAAGTAGAGAGTGGACCTTATGATGATTTTGCCATGATACGCTTTGATAACAATGGCCACATGGGCTTTTATACCCGTGCCATGACAGGATCGTCCTATGAAATAAGCCATGGGTCATTGTTTGATTACCAACGCATGTTTATCGATAATGCAGGCAATGTTGGCATTGCTACCAATGATACCAAGGGATACAAATTGGCGGTTGGCGGTAGCGCCATCTTCACCAGTGCCAAAGTAAAGCTGCAGCAAAACTGGCCAGACTATGTGTTTAAAAAAGACTATCGGCTGCTATCACTTGCAGACCTGGAAAAATTCATTCAACAAAACAATCACCTGCCCGAAATACCCTCTGCCGAAGAAGTAGCAAAAGATGGTCTTGACCTCGGCAGCAATCAGGCCGCCTTGTTGAAAAAGATTGAAGAGCTGACACTATATATCATCGAGCAGAACAAGGAAATGCAGCAAATGAAAACGCAGATAAAAGAGCTGGAAAATAAAGTGAACGACAACAGCACTACAAAGCAATAGATATAACCCAAACCTTAACCATCCTTATTATGAAAAAGCAATTATGCCTTGTAGCCATCATGGGCATTTCAATTCTTCATGCTATTGGTCAAAATACCAACCCGTGGCCATCTTCAGGACCAGTAGGAATTGGCACTACTTCACCAAGAAGCAACCTCGAAATATTGAACAGTGTCAGGGTCTCAGCATCAGCAACTGGTTCCTCATTCATCTTTGATGGTACAGGAATGAGAACAGATAATAATTATTCGCACGTGAGATTGACAGCCTGGAATGTAGATGGCGGGGGATACCTGCAAAGCAAATTCGATAACTACGGCGGTGTCTTTAGCTGGGCACGTGGATCGGCATCTGGCGATGTGGAAATAATGCGTATCAACACAACAACCGGAAATGTTGGCATTGGTACAACAAATCCCGGTCAAAAGTTGCACATAAGCGCCGGCAACCTGCAAATGGACAGCGGACATGAAATATACTTTGGTGATAATGGCCAGATCAGGAGCATGGACGACAATCACCGGATTCTGTTTAGACGTTCCGACAACAAGATGGAGTTGCGCGAGTTTGGAAACATAGTGTTCTCCCCAGGTGCAACTACTGGTGTAGAGACTGCCCGTGTGATCATGTTCAACAGTGGAGACGTAGGAATAGGTACAAACGATACCAAAGGACATAAATTGGCAGTTGGCGGCAGCGCCATCTTCACCAGCGCCAAAGTAAAATTAGAACAGAACTGGCCCGACTATGTGTTTAAAAAAGACTACCGGTTGCTGTCACTTGCAGAATTGGAAAAATTCATTCAACAAAATAATCACCTGCCAGATGTTCCCTCCGCCGCGGAGGTAGCAAAAGAAGGGCTTGACCTTGGCAGCAATCAGGCTGCCTTGCTGAAGAAGATTGAAGAGTTGACGCTATATATCATTGAGCAGAATAAAAGAATTGAGAAGCTGGAGGAAGACGCAAAAACACGTAAAGGAAAATAAGTATTAGATATACTAAAACAATTGAGAATATAATTCAAAGCATTGAGTAATGAAGAGTAATATTTTTCTTATCTTTTTTTTGTTGATAGGTGCTAATATAAGGGTAATAGCTCAACAAACAATCAACATGGCTCCTCCATCACCTGATGCTGCATCTTTAGGTGTATATGGAAACGTTCCTGTCAGCACATACACGGGTGTTCCGAATATTAATATACCACTTTATGACATTAGCTACAGAGACGTACAGATACCTATTAACCTGAGCTACCATTCCGCAGGAGTAACGCTTGAACAGGACGCCGGTTGGGTAGGGCTTAATTGGTCATTAAACGTCGGAGGGATAATTACGCGAACGATAAAGGGAGGAGATGACATGCAGTTTGCCAATGATGGATACTCTAATGAAGGCGTAGGGGGAATAGGATATCAGGGATATCCATATGATCCCGGTGAAACGTCTGGGAGCTACTTATATAACATTTGTCAGAAAAATATTGATGCAGAACCTGATGTATTTTACTTTAATTTCTTTGGAAAGAGTGGAAGTTTTGCGTTACAGCGTGGTCAGAACCCTTCGCAGAACTATGTTGTTGGGACTTCAATGAAAGTCGAGAAGATTGATATTAAGTACGATAAAGCAGCACGTAGATGGCAAATAAAAACGACAGACGGCTATACATACTATTTTGGAACTATTGAGGCAACCGAAACACTGCATGGTGTCGGAAAGTATGGGAAAGGGCCAGAATTTATAACGTTTGATCAGCTTTCACATGGTTTTTTAAGTTATGAAGATATAGTTGTATCGGCATGGTATCTCGATAAAATCATTACGCCAACAGGCGAAGAAATTAATTACATATATGATGTCGTAACGCAGGGAAACCGAAAGATTTCTTATTACGGATCGGCCAGAATATCTATTAATGATCTACAGGAGGTAACTGTAACTCCAAACCAGGCAAATGAATGTTATATACCTCCTATACAGACCAGCGGAAATAAGATATTTACCAGTCATGTCTATCTAAAAGAAATTCAGCACCCTTCAGGCAAAATTATCTTTGGCAAATCACTCAGAGAAGATATGATGCCGGCAACAAGCCTTTCCAATACTTATTACTACCTAATGCAATCTCCTTGGTATTTGCATTGGCTTCAGCAGGGACCTCAAAAATTGGATAACATTACAATACAGGATGCTAATGGAAATACGGTAAAAAGATTCGAGCTGGAGTATGATTATTTCAATGCACAGGTAACTGGGTTCGAAAAATACCATTTCAGGCGCTTGAAGCTCAAGCGTGTGAGGGAATGCGGAACACAAGAATGCAAACCCTGGTACCAGTTATTTTATAATGAAACCTATCCATTGCCTTCTAAGTATTCTAACGCACAGGATTTCTGGGGGTATTATAACGGGGCACATAATAATATATCCCGTGTCCCTTATGGAACATATTATAACTGGTCTCTCAATAAATATTTTTACCTGGGTGATTCCGATAGGCAACCTAATCCTGCTTACATGACATCCGGAATATTGACCAAAATTATTTATCCTACAGGAGGATGGAGTGACTTCGAATTTGAACCACACGATTACTACGGTTTTGGAAATGACGCTTTTACTATTACAGATTTTGAGAATAATAAACCCATTCCATTGGCAGATGTGGTAACAACCGAAGATGGACCGGCTTTCAAAACAATCACATTTACAATTACTGATCCTGTTCAGGAGGTCATCATTGATGGGCAAATGACGTATTATGCTTCAGCTACTTCATCTGATCCTTGTAATGTTGCGTATCCACCCTATGTAGGGAGTGAACCTTGGTATAGCCTTAAAAATGTCTCTTCGTCCTCGAACATTACAGCCCATTTTATGTCCGACTTCCTTTCTTATTTTGATGCGAACTTGGCTAACAATTGTCCCAACAACCCAAGCGCTATTGAGCCTATTTATAGAAGCCGGGAAACAATAGTACTGAATGCCGGTACCTATGAGCTCAAAGTACATGCCCGGGAGGAATTCAACATCTACATGGTGGTATCCAAAAGCCTCATACACCCACGAGTGGTTTCTTTGAATCAACAAGGGGTATATGCAAAAGTAGCTGGCGGATTAAGGATTAAAAAGATAACACATAGAGATAATTTAACAGCAGTACCACAGGTAAAAAAGTATGACTATACAGTAACTGTTCAGGGACAAAAGTATTCCACGGGTAAACTGATGCTGTTTCCCAATTACCATATCCCACATTATTGCTCAGATGACATTTCAGGCCAGTTAGTGATGTCTATGATGGGGCGTTCCTGGAGCAATACACCCTTAGGTACGTCAGCGGCAGGAAGTATTGTAGGGTACGATCAGGTAATAGAGTGGAACGGTGAAAATAATGAAAATGGAAGAACAGAATACTACTTCTATAACCAGGTGGAAGAGCCAATAGAATCCATGTATATATTGGAAGGTCTTCCTACCAGAGTGAGATCTTCTAATGGACTGACATCAGATGTTAAACAGTTTGATGCTGCAGGTAATCCGGTAAAAACAGAAAACTTTATATATGCCTCTCAACTACAAACACATTTCCCGGCTATGGCAGCCAAACAGTTAATAATTGAAAGTTGGGGAATTGTTTATGGGGCATGTAACCAGAATCTGATGCTTGCGCAGGAATATTCAATCGTGTCGGATAGATGGGTGCCAACTACGAAAACAGAAGTGCAATATGGACAGCAATCTTCTGGAACTCTTCAAACAGTCACTACTTATGAGTATGATACCCAAACACACCTTCAGCTTAAATCCGAGCAGACTACGTTGGCAAATGGAGATATCATTAAAACGGACTATAAATATCCCTCCGAGGCATCCTGGATTCCAACAGCTATGTGGCAGGATAAATTTATGTACGCCAAACCTGTTGAACAGAAGCTGTACAAAAACAGTAACCTTAAGAATACTTATAAAGCATCGTACAGTGCACAGGCTAATACTTTTTTACTAAATAAAGAAGAGGGCGCTGTTGGAGCTGCTAACCTCGAAACAATGAATGAATACACTTACACAGGTAAAGGAAATATTAGAACTGTTAAAAGCAGAACCAATCCAACAACCATATACATCTGGGGATATGACCATAACTATCCTGTAGCACAAATTAAAAACACTACACTGCCCCAGGTACTTGTAGCGCTGGGAAATATTAGTGAAACAGACTTGAATACATTCGAAGGGCAAGGCACTCCTTCTGTCGACTATCTAAGTAGGATTGCCAATCTAAGGATAAATCTGCCGAATGCACAGATCGATAATTATACCTATCAACCCTATGTTGGTATGAGAACCGCTACAGCGCCAAACGGTATAACAATCTACTATGAGTATGATAACTATGGAAGATTGGTTACCATTAAGGATCATGATCAAAAAGTCATCAAAAAGCTGGAGTACAAATACCAGTCACAATAACCAATTAACTATATCCTTATGTCTATCAATACTTATAGGTACTTTTTTTTTTTTATTATAGCATTAAGTATAGCGTTTTCCGCTGTTGCACAGCCACAAAACAATAAACCGAATGCTGCTTCAGTCATCCCGGGCATTACCGATACATATATGCCGTCCGCATATAACAACCCACAGCTCAATTATGTACGTACATGGGTGGCCATGAAATCATTTACTGATCCTGCACAACTCGGAGCCGCGGGATTTCAGGATGCTAAACAAACTACAGAGTATATCGATGGATTAGGCCGTCCGTTGCAAACAGTAATAAAACAATTCACAGCAGGTAGTACGCCTAAAGACATCGTAACTCCCGTCGTTTACGACAATGTTGGTAGGCAGTCATACAAATTT
>QFQM01000156.1 GCA_003243255.1 Flavobacterium psychrophilum
TAAGTCCTCTGGTTGCAAGCATCTCTTTCCATAAAGTTTTAGAAGCCCTGGAAAAGATTGCAGAATCGGATGTGGACTACCGTTCGGATTATGCTAAAGCACTGCTACGGCATACCGAGCCTTACCCTGAACTTCGTGAAGGTATTTCAGACCTTTCACAACTTGAAAAACATAAAGACCTCATAAAAAACCTGCTTGCCGACCTTTTCCCTACTGCCCTGCAGAAAAACGAGATTAAGGCCGCAGCTATTCCTTTTTTCAATTTTACCTTTAACCGTACCGAACGTTTTGAAACCATCCTTGCTAATGCAGGCGATGATTTTGGTATGGCTATCCGTAATTTTGAACAGCATGAATTTTACATTTTTTGTTGTTGTCTTGTGCTGAACAGCTACTATGGCCAGCATTTTGACTTCAGCAGACCGTTGTTTTATGATATACCGGATCAGGATGGTGTAATGAGGCATTACCGCATTTTATATAATGCTGACTTTTTGGAAATAATACCTACCGAAAAAGCGATAAAAATTACCCCTGAGGACATTACTCTCCTCATGAATAACTTTGATGACCTTGAGCTTTGGCAACAAAAGTTTCCTCCGGAAAGCTGGGAAGTAAAAGGTTTTGGTATTATATCGCTGTTTGATGCCACAAGCGAGATCGCTATCTCTAACCTGAAGACAAATCTTCTCCTTGCCAACAGCAGTCACCCTGACAAAGCAACTATCAAGGAAAACTTTGAAGACATTTTCAGGTCAATCTACAGGATACCGGATTTGCATATCGGTTTTACCGAAATAAGCATGGATGACAATCTGTTTAAGATTGCTCCTTTTAAGCCTCTTAAAAGCTACATCTTGTCAGGCTGTGATGAAATTAATTGCAATGATGTCTTCTGCCAGGAAACACTCCAAACGATGCTGGACGACAAGAAAAGCTTTATTATCTCCGATGTAGAGACTTATCTGGCTAATAACGAAGTAGACAAGGATTTTGCAGAGCATTTGCTTTCGCAAAATATAAAAAGCTGTATTCTCGCTCCAATCATTAAAAATGATAAGCTGCTTGGCTTTTTTGAGGTGGTTTCCTCAAGGCCGCGCGAACTTAACAGTATTAATGCTGTAAAACTGGACTACGTACTTCCGTATCTGACAGATACCATTGACCGCAACTATTCTGAACTTCAGAATGAGATCGATGCTATCATACAAAATGAGTATACCGCTATTCACCATAGCGTATACTGGAAGTTTAAAGAAGAAGCCCTGAAACACATCGTTAGCCCGGACAAGGAAAATCTTGCCTACAAAGAGATCGTATTCAAAGAGGTCTATCCGTTATACGGACAAATTGACATTAAAGGCTCATCGACTGCCAGAAATGAATCGATAGAAAAAGACCTTATCCGACAGATCGAAAAGCTGCTTTCGGTATTTCGTTTCATTTATAATCAGGAAAAACTTCCGCTTATAGAACAGCACATTTATGAGCTGGAAAATATGGAGGGTGAACTTAAAAGTTCGCTTAAAGCCGATACTGAATCGATAGTGCAAAGTTATATTGCAAATGAGATACATCCGGTTCTAAAACACTTTGACACCGCTAACAATGAGGTGCATGAGAAGATTGCTTCTTACTTTGACACTCTTGACAGCAAAGTGAAAATGGTGTACGAGAGCCGAAAGGATTTTGACGAAACCCTGTCGATGATCAATAAACAAATGGCGGAAGTACTCGACAAAAAGCAGGCAGAGGCACAAGCCTTTTTCCCACATTATTACGAGCGTTTCAAAACTGATGGAGTAGAGCACAACCTGTATATAGGCGCCTCAATTTCACCAAACCACAATTACAGTCCGCTATACCTTAGCAACCTTAGGTTATGGCAGTTGCAATCGATGTGTGAAATGGAAAACGAGTACTACAAGATCCGCCCTACCCTGCCGTATGAGCTTGATGTAACCTCGCTGATACTGGTATTCAGTTCGCCTATATCTATCCGCTTCAGGATGGACGAAAAACGTTTTGATGTGGATGGCACTTATAATGCACGTTACGAAGTCGTAAAAAAACGAATTGACAAAGCTTTTATCAAAGGGACTACGCAACGTATTACCGAAAAAGGTAAAATAACCATTGTTTACTCGCACAGGCAGGAAGAACTGGAGTACAGAAGATATATACAATACCTTCAGCACAACAACATTCTTGACAACAACATTGAAAGCCTTGAAGTGGAAGACCTTCAGGGTGTAACGGGCTTAAAAGCACTTCGTGTTGGGATACTTTACAACAACAATCTCAATTCAAACGAGATGCTGAGCTACGAAAATCTTTTGAAAGAAATATCTAATAAATAAAAAAAAGCCGCTTATTAGCGGCTTTTTTTATCTCTACATACCCTTAAAGGCAGCTACGAATGTTATTACAGAACTAATGATACCAATCATAAATATGGTATAAGTTATTCTCAGTAATTTATATTTGCGGTTAAGCACCAATCCAAGGTAATAAAGGTCTTTTATCATTGAATTGTACAGGTAATCTTTGTCCTTCATCATTTCGTTTACCGCCCACTCATATTCTTCAACCGGCATCTTATAAAAGTTTCCAAAGAAAAGAAGGTTCACCTTTTTATCTTCAATATCTTTTCTGGTAAAAGTTCCACTGGTTACTTTCGGCCTCGTAGACATTATGGCAAAAATGATAGAAACCACACTAAAAAATACCATTACAAAAGTCGGCACTATTAAATGCGCATTGCTGGCACTGTCAAGTTTTGGAATAAGGGTACTAAGCGATACCGAAATAATAATGGCATTTACAGAAAGCAATATATTCGCTTTGCTATCGGCTATATCACTAAGACGGGTATGATTACTGAGCGTTACACGGAACATGGTATCTATACCCCTGTCGGGTTTATTGTCCTTCTCTTTTTTCTCCTTTTCCTTCTTCTCTTTTTTGTCTTTATCTTTTGACTCGTCTTTCTTTTTAAGCTCGATATCAGTGATCATATTCTGAAGCCTTGCAATATTGGCTTCTTTCAGTGGTTGCAATTTTTCCTTTCCGTAATCAGAATAGAAACGATGCTCATGTATCAGTACATTCCTGTTGATCAGTGCCCATTCCAAATCACTGAATTCCTTACCCTGTGTTATTTTCCATTCTTCACGCAGCAGCTGTGACAGATCACAGTAATTAGGATCGGAGAAATGAGAACAGTCGGCATCCCTCATTATCATTTCCTCCCGGGTTTGAGGCTCAGCACCTATTTTGGTCACTTTTATGAGCGATGCCACCTTTTCGATAACATCTTCCCCATAGCCATTTTCACGAAGAAAATTTCCTGCGATCACACCACTCCTCTCTTCATGATTTACCGGGCCGTCTATATAAGCCGAATCATGAAACCATGCGGCAAGCACCAGCAGCTCGGTATCTTCCTTACTAACGCCTTCTGCAACAGCAATAAGACGCACATTATTAACCACCCGTAAAGTATGGTTAAAATTGTGATATATATAATCAGGAGATAGTTTATCTTTGAATAAACCAAAAACAAAATTTTCGGCTTTTTGAACAATATTCATAAGCAGGAATTTAACACCACCAAATTATGAAATTCTTTTGGCGTAACATAATAGTAAAAGCAAATATAAAACTCATAGTATATCTTTTTATTGCGTTAGTATTAAATTCCTGTGCCACTCATAAGGCTCAATATGGTAAAAATGCCCTTACAACAGTTCCGGAAAAGCAAGACTCGCTTGTTTCAGAAACCGAACAAAACATCTTTTTGGTTGGAGATGCGGGCTACGCAACCCATCCCAACTCACAGCAACTATTGGCAAAAGTTAGCGAAAGGCTAAAGAATTCAGGTAAAAACACAACCCTACTTTACCTTGGTGATAATATTTATCCGCTTGGCATGCCGCCAAAAGACGCAGGTAAAGAGAGACAGGAAGCCGAAGCTTCTCTAAACAGCCAGATGGCACTGGCATCGGTTTTTGAGCGCAAGACGTATTTTATCCCCGGAAACCACGACTGGTACTATGGTCTTGATGGTCTGCACGAAGAAGAAGAATTTGTAAAGGCAGGCCTTAAAAGCAAAAAGGCTTTTCTTCCCGGAAAAGGCTGTGGCATCAATGACATTGATCTAAGCGATAACGTAGTACTCATAACTATAGACAGCCAGTGGTTTATAGAAGACTGGGATAAATACCCAACCATTAATGACGACTGTACATTAAAAACACGCAACGATCTTTTTGAAGAACTGGAAAGCCTGCTTAATAAGAATCCCGAGAAAACGATACTTTTAGCAATTCACCACCCTTTGCTTAGCAACGGTACCCACGGAGGACAGTTCTCCCTTGAAAAACAATTATTTCCGTTAGAAAGCAAAATACCGCTACCGGTTATCGGTTCGGTTATAAACCTGCTGCGTAAAACCACGGGAGCCAGCACCCAGGATCAGCAAAGCCCTATATACACATCGCTTACCAAAAGAATAAAAACACTTATACAGGAAAAGAATAATGTAATTGTAGTTTCGGGCCATGACCACAACCTGCAATATATCCATTTAGATAATATACACCAGATCATAAGCGGTTCCGGCTCTAAAGAAGAAGCTGCAAGGGCTATATTCCCAAATGATTTTTCGTATGGAGGCAACGGCTACGCCATACTTAACATCTGGAAGAACGGTTCTTCAAAAGTCACTTACTATTCCGTAAAAGATAATGTAGAAACCAAGTTATTCGAAACTCCTTTACTCAAAAAACCGGAACCTTTTACGGTTACTTATCCAAATACGTTCCCTTCTACTGTAACGACCTCTGTTTACACTCCCGAGATGACCAAAAAAAGTGGTGTATACAGCTTTTTGATGGGGACACACTATAGGAAATATTTCAGCATCCCGATTACAGTACCTTCGGCAACACTGGACACGCTGTATGGAGGCCTTACTCCGGGAAGAGCCGGAGGTGGACATCAATCAATGTCGGTCAGGCTGATAGATAAAGATGGTAAAGAGTATGTAATGCGTGGCGTAAAGAAAAGTGCTACCCGATTCCTGCAGGCTGTAGCCTTTAAAACAAGATACATTGGCGATTCATACGAAGGAACGTATGTGGAAGATTTCCTGTTGGACTTTTATACGACAAATCACCCCTACACGCCTTTTATAGTAAATGATCTGGCTGAAGCAGCCCGAATATACCACACCAACCCTGAGCTTTATTATATCCCTAAGCAAAATGCACTGAAAGAATTCAACAGGGAATATGGCGACCAGCTTTATATGGTTGAAGAACGCCCTACAGACGAGCATAAAGACCTTGCCAGCTTTGGTAAACCGGACGCTGTTGAAAGTACTGATGATGTGTTGCTCAACCTGCAAAAAGACAAGAAATATGTTATTGATGAGCCTTCCTATATCAAAGCCCGCCTTTTTGATATGCTTATAGGCGACTGGGACAGGCATGCTGACCAATGGCGCTGGTCAAGGTTCAATACCAAAGACAGTGTGTACTACAAACCTATTCCCCGCGACCGTGATCAGGCTTTTGCAAAATATGGCGGTGTTGCCCTTAGTATCATCATGACGGCGCCACCTCTACGCCATATGAAAAACTTTAAGGATAATATTTCGAGCGTAAAATGGTTCAACAGGGAACCGTATGCCCAGGATCTGGCATTCATAACTAAGTCAGGTGAAAGCGAATGGATTAAGGCGGCTCAGGAATTACAAAATGAACTCACCGATGAGGCTATAGAAAAAGCCTTTGCCGGATTGCCGAAAGAAGTACAGGACGAGACCATTACCAAAATAAAAGAATCCCTTAAAAAGCGTAGGGCAGACATTCAGAAATATGCGCTGGAATACCGTGCGGTTTTGCTGAAAACTGTGCTGATTGCAGGTACCGACAAAAAAGAAAGGTTTATCATTACGCGTATGCCTCATGGTGATACTGAAGTAAAAATGTACAGCCTTAAAAAGGATGGTACAGAAATACTATCTCTGGACAAAGTATACAACAAAAAACAAACCAGGGAACTATGGATTTATGGCTTGGATGATAATGACTCCTATGAGGTAAAAGGCAAACCGGAAAAAGCAATAACAATCCGTTTACTGGGTGGACAAAATCATGACACTTACACCATTGAAAATGGTAAAAAAGTAAAAATATATGACTTTAAAAGTAAAGAAAACACCTATGTAACCGATAAAAAAACAAAGTTATTGCTGACCAATGATTATGAAACAAACAGCTATGACTACACTAAACCGCAATATAATGTATGGACCCTATATCCAACCGCTGGCTATAACCCTGATGATGGCGTAAAACTAGGAGCATCAGGTGGGTATACTATCAATAATTTTAACAGGAGGCCTTTTTCTCAGAAGCATGAATTAAAGGCATATTACTATTTTGCTACCGATGGTTTTGAACTGGCATATCGGGGAAGATTTATGAAAGTAGCCAGCAAATGGAATATTGGCCTGGATGCTTTGTATACCAGCCCTAACTTCAGCATCAACTATTTTGGAGATGGTAACGAAACATCAAATTATGATGACGATCTTGGAATGGATTATAACAGGGTAAAGCTACAGATCCTCAGAGCAGCACCGTCTTTCTTTAAGAATGGAAGAAATGGCAGCACGGTTGAATTCCAGCTACCTTTTGAATCGGTTGAAGTAGACGGCACCACAAACCGTTTTGTAAACCAGCCCGGAGCCTTAAAGGATTATCTGTATGAGCACCGCCAGTTTTTGGGCGCAACGGCACGTTACAGTTTTTCTAGTTACGACAATAAATCACTGCCCTCTATGGGAATTGAATTTAACCTTTTGGGTGGATGGAAAACCAGCCTTGACCAATTGGAACGCAATTTCCCATACCTGGAGAGTTCATTAAATATTGTCCACAAAATTTCGCACGACGATGTTTTTGTATTTGCTACTTCCTTTAAAACAAAACTGTTGTTCAACAACAACTACGAGTTTTATCAGGCAGCTACACTAGGCGCTGAAACAGGTCTTAGAGGTTACAGGCAACAACGTTTTACAGGAAAACAGGGTTATGTACAAAGCAGCGACCTAAGGCTTATGCTTGGTAGCTGGAAAAGCTCCTTCTTACCTGTACAGTATGGAATGCTGGGAGGTTTTGACTACGGCCGTGTATGGTTAGACAATGATGATTCACGCAAATGGCATAACAGCTATGGCGGAGGTTTATGGATAAATGCCGCAGGAGCAGCGACAGCAAGACTTACTTACTTTCAGGGTTCAGAAGGTGGCCGGGTTGCTTTTGGCTTCTCATTTGGCTTTTAAAGCTGATAATTTAAGCTGATAAAGCTTTCCGCCTGCATGTTTGTCTTTCTCATCTGCGATGAGTAAGGTATCATTGTCTATAAAGCAAAGACCTTCTTTCTGCGAAACGAATCCAAGTTCATGCATTTCCATTTTGCCATTAGCAAAATTACCTGAACCAAAACCGGTAATTACAAACACCTTATCACCTGTAAGCAGTACCGCTTTTTTACCGTCCGGGCTAATATCTGCAGCTGTTACAGCGCATCGGTTAAAGTTCTTGCAGGTAGTTAGCTCTCCTAATAGCTGAGCCTTATGATTTCCCGGTTTATTGGGCACTTTATAGATGTAGAAATTTCCAACAAATTTTGCACTCCTGTTTTTGGTAAACAGGTAAAAATTGCCTTTAAATTCAAAAAAGGCTTCACAATCGAACATCATTTTCGATTTTTTAGGAGGGAATTCTGTTTGTTCAGGATACGAAAATGCAATTTTATCTGAAACAGCAGCAGTTTTACCCGAGAGCTGATTTTTATCTACCTTATAAATCGCAAGGTCTTTTCTTGTATTGTCATTATTCCCAAAATCACCAATATAAAGATTGCCCTGTGAATCAGAAGCCATTTCTTCCCAATCCGTATTTTTAAGATTGGATATAGTTACTGTACTGATTGTTTTTCCGTCCTTGCCAAGTTTATATATCTTGTTTTTATTACCACTGTCTTCAAGTCCCCATAACGTTTTGGATTCAGGAAGATACTCAAGTGCCGATAGCTCCTTAAGATCGGTACTCCCCAGCTCTTTAAGGTGCTGACTGCTTCCTGAGCATGATACGACAAAAACAGATAAAACCGAGGCAGATAGGCGAAATAAATTCATAGTGATGTTTTTTGTAAAAATACGCATTTACCCTAAAACAAAAAACCATCACATAAAGTGATGGTTCTTCTACTATTAAAAATCAAAAATTAGAACAATGGTGATTCATACCAAATCGAAGCCGATAAACAATACTGGCTTTTTGGTGTGCCTGCCGGACTTTCAAAAACAAACCTCCACTTATAGCAAGAAGGCATATTAGCCGGTAAAACTGAAATTGCCGGAGGCGAAGCAAGAACATTTTGTACAGATCCGGAAGGACCAAATGCCAAAAGAGTTCCCGTATTACTATTCATATCATCGCAATCAGACAAAGGCTGAACTTCAACCCTCACCCTGTAGCTTGCAGATATACGTACAGGTCCCGTAATAGCTGGTGTAAAAACAACTGTCGGATTACCAATACCATTTGACACATCGACGCTCACGCTTGCCGAAAGATCTGTAAAACATGTGGTTGTTGCCGATAATGCCTGCGCACTTTCTTCATTCGCACGCTCTGAAACATCAGATTCATAATGCATCAATACCTCATCATTATCAGTTGAACAACTCCATACCCCTACAGCAATCATTACAAGTAATACTATCTTTTTCATATCCCCCACATAAATTGATAATAACAAACATAATGATGCACAAAAAAGTGAAAAAAAAAAAGAACAGAAAAACGTTAAACTGTATTTTTCTTCGACGAATTACATCTGGTTATTTTACTGTTAATCAACCGTTAATTATAGTTTCGTTATGACAAATCAAGTAGTACTAGCATTACCTTAGAGTATAAAATTGAACGAAATGCTTCAAAATATAGCACATCAAAGTTCTAACGAAGCTCAGGAGTTAAGAAGCCTGTTTGAAAAGTTATTGAAAGAAATTTACTGGGCTACAGATGTTTTACTATCCGTTTATGAGGATATGAAAAAAAACAGTACATCAAAAGACCTGATAACATTAATAGAAAAAAATGGTAGAGAAACATCAAATCATCGGCCGATAGTAGTAAAGATTTTTGAAAGTACCGGTATTGAGGCCCAGGCTCTATCTTATGAAGCTATCGAATGCTATATTAAAGAAGCATCTGATTTAGTTAATTATACAAAAAGAGGAGTAGTAAGAGATGCTGCTATTATTGCGATACTACAGAAAATAAAACATTATGAAATTGCTTGTTATGGAACGTTAAGGGCTTACGCAATTGCTCTGAGAGAAGAACATATGTTGGTGCTACTTGAGGAAATGCTAAAAGATGCAAAACAAGCCGATCTGGAATTATCGCATATTGCGGAATCTCATATAAATATAGAAGCTGCAGATAAAGAAATTTAAACATTATGGCAAAACCACAATCTTTTCCTAAGCAAACCCAAAGCCAGCCAGGCTATGAAAACAAAATGATTCCTGAGCCCGAAATCATTAGCAAAAACTATAAAGGTAGTGGCAGACTTAAAGGCAAAAAAGCCCTTATTACAGGAGGGGATAGCGGCATTGGACGTAGTGCTGCATTGCATTTTGCCCGAGAAGGAGCAGATATTGCCATAATTTATTATGACGAGCATAAAGATGCAAAAGATACCAGGGACTTGATTGAAAAAGAAGGCGCTAAATGTATTTTGATATGTGGAGACCTTAAAGATGAAGAGTTCTGTAAACAGGCTGTATCAGAAGCAATATCAGGAATTGGCGGTATAAACATACTTGTTAATAATGCTGCGGTGCAATATCCACAGAAAAAATTTGAGGATATTACCGGTAATCAATTAAGAGAAACATTTGAAACCAATATACTTTCATTCTTTTATGTTACACGCGAAGCGATAAAACATTTAAAGAAAGATGACAGTATTATTAATACGGCATCAGTAACAGCATACAGAGGCAGCTGGCATCTTGTAGACTACAGCAGTACCAAAGGTGCTATAGTAAGTTTTACAAGATCACTGTCGGCAATGCTCGCTGAAAAAGGAATAAGGGTAAATGCAATAGCACCCGGACCAATATGGACACCGCTTATTCCATCGACCTTTAAACCTGATGAAGTTGCAAAATTTGGACAGGACACGCCAATGAAACGTGCGGGTCAGCCCAGTGAAGTTGGCCCTGCTTATGTTTTCCTTGCCAGTGAAGAAGCTTCTTACATTACAGGGCAGGTAATACACAT
>QFQM01000709.1 GCA_003243255.1 Flavobacterium psychrophilum
ATGTCCAGCAGAGCGCTGAAGCGCGAGGCAGGCAGCCAGATACGTTCATGGAACAGCGGGCGGCCGTCGATCAGGCGCAGGCGCTGGAGAAAGACGCAGGGCTCGCCTTCGCCCAGTTTCAGGGCCTGGCTGACAGCGGCGCCGGCAGGCACCTGACGGCATTCGAGGATACGGCTTTGCGGCACCTGAGGCTGGCCGCTGGCGCTGACCTGACGAAAGAAGCGAAACAGCGAACCGTCGAAGTTCGGCCGCCGCACGAAGGTGCCACGACCCTGGGCACGCAGCAGCAGGCCTTCGGCAACCAGGGTTTCCACCGCCTTGCGCACCGTTCCTACGGCCACGCCGTAGTGGCGGGTCAACTCCGCTTCGGTGGGGATGGCTTCCCCGGGCAGCCATTCGCCTGCGGCGATCTTGCCCAGCATTTCGTCGCGTAACCGCTGATACAGCGGCAGGCGTTCGTCCTGTCCGAGAGCCGTGGTGCTCATAAACCTCACATCCAAAAGTCGACCGGCCGTCACTTTACCACTGGCCTGCAGATTGACAGCGCTCGATCTCTGTAGATACAGTCATCTAATCATATGTATGAATATATGTTTTACAAAAAGGAGTCGCTCGTACCGGCGGCTCGTACAAAAAACGACAGAGG
Organism: Flavobacterium psychrophilum; assembly: GCA_003243255.1. The sequence goes on from QFQM01000709.1 coordinate 647, forward strand.
TATCGCTTCGTGACGCCCATGCCTTATGCCGCAATCGCCGGCATCGACACCCACGCGCACATCTTCCGCCAGGACCTGCCCATGGTTCCCGGCCGCCGCTACAGCCCCAGCTATGACGCCACCGTGGAGCAGTACCAGGCCCACCTGGACGCCTGCGGCCTGTCCCACGGGGTACTGATCCAGCCGAGCTTTCTCGGTACCGACAACCACTACATGGTCGAGGCGTTGCAGCGTTTCCCGCAGCGTTTGCGTGGCGTCGCGGTAGTCGACGCGCAGGTCAGCGATGCCGAGCTGGACGAATTGGCCGCCGCGGGTGTGGTGGGCATACGCCTGAACCTGATCGGCAAGGTGCTGGGGGACTACACGGGGCCGGCCTGGAGTGGCCTGTTCCGCCGCCTGGCGCGACGTGGCTGGCAGGTGGAGATCCAGCGCGGCTTCGACGACCTGGCGCTGATCGTGCCGGCGATTCTCGAGTCAGGCGTCACCGTGGTGATCGATCATTTCGGCCTGCCGGCACCGAGCGTGCAATTGGACGCTGCGCAGCATGACACTTTCTTCGATCTGCTCGGCCAGGCGCCGGTGTGGATCAAGCTGTCGGCGGCCTATCGCAGCCAGTCCGATCAGGCCCGTACCCAGGCAATCGAAGCGCGCCTGCGTGAAGCCTGCGGTGGAGTA
>QFQM01000710.1 GCA_003243255.1 Flavobacterium psychrophilum
TATCAAATCAGAAGCAGAGCTTTGAACCTGCATAGTGCTACCAGAAAAAAATCCCTCAGGAGACGGAAATCCGGTCTTCTCCTGAGGGAAGCAATCGCTTTAAAAAGAATTCCTCGTTACGATTATTAGTTTGCTAACCGGAAAGAATATATGCCTTGAGAATCCTCCTGGTTTTCAGTACATGATAATTACCCGGCTATAGTGTATTTATCCATGCTTCATTTTATTCCCTGGTAAACTTCATTCGCCGCTCTGTCTGAGCGGCTTTTTTTCGCTCAAACAAAAGAGGCTAAAATGGCTGTTCGCGCAAAATTCCGTTGTCACTTCATTCAAAAGGGTGATGACAATTCTCATTGTACCGTTCACATGAGCCCCGTTACCGACGACACGCCAGAAAATAAAACTTGGTCGAAGTACACGCCGGGTGGCCTGCTGCAAATGCACATCTCTAACCCAGCTGCGTTCAGCCAGTTTGAACAGGGTAAAGAGTATTACATCGATATCCAGCAAGCGGGCTGATAAGCAGGTATTACAGCAGGCATTCACTGAGTGCCTGTGATAATGTCATTTATGGCTAGGGTCGTTCCCGAACGGCGAAACCGTCGCGCCTGCCATTGATAATATGACGAGCAACTTAGTCGAGGTTGTTATGGATATGCCAAAGACATGGCACTTGCGAAAGCAGAAATGCCATCTCGTTCAAATCATAAAAGACGGAGACGATGAGATCGTTGTATATAAGAACTGGATAAGAAGCAGTCAGCGATGGAATTACGTCGTAGAAGAAAGATGGCAAGTTGAAGTAATGATCCAGCAAGAATAAATCACAGGTCGCTAAGGCGGCCTTTTTTATTGGAAATGCGTGACTCCTTCGAAGAGGGCCGTCGATACAGCCAGAGACATCGCTGCGGGATTATCTCACCCTCAGAGAGCGAATCAAAACCATGACCAATTATCGTAAGGCCTGCAAGCGTATGTATGTGAGCAGTTCCTTTACCAGGATAAACCGAAAGTCAATAACTTATTGATTTTATTATTTTTCTTGATAAACACGAATAAAATCAAAGTATTGATAAATTTTGCCGATTGGTTTGATAAATAAAATTTGCTAATTCCTATTAATGCCATAGTCTCAATGATGGTTCTGTCAGTAAAGCCAACACCAAAGGGCAGAGCCTGTTACCCCGGCCAGATTTCCTGTCTCCTTTTGGGTGGCTCCAGGGATGCAGGATGCATCTTGCCCGGCTAACACTAACCAAGGCCGCACTGAGTTTGTGCGGCCTTTTCTGATGATATGTATCAGATGCTCAATTACATGCAG
>QFQM01000711.1 GCA_003243255.1 Flavobacterium psychrophilum
AGAGCGCCAGCTCAAGGCACAGCTGCTGGCCCTGCGCTGGCAGAACCTGAACCAGCAGGTTGGCAGCCGCGAGCAGGTGATAGGCGATCAGGAGGTGGCTTTCGAGGCCCTGGTGGCCGAGCAGCGCAGCGCCGACGCCAGCATCGAGCGCCTGCGCGATGGCCATCACGAATTGAGCGAGCGCTTCAACCTGGTGCAGGGCCGCTTCTATTCCGTGGGCGGCGATATCGCCCGCGTCGAGCAGAGCATCCAGCATGGCCAGCAGCGCCTGCGCCAGTTGCAGGATGACCTGCGCGAGGCAGAAAAGGCGCGTCTGGAAACCGAGTCGCACCTGGGCCACGACCGCACCCTGCTGGCCACCCTCGGTGAAGAGCTGGAAATGCTCCTGCCCGAGCAGGAGATGACCGCCGCCGCTGCCGAGGAGTCCGCCGCCAGCCTGGAAGAGGCCGAAGCCAGCATGCACGGCTGGCAGGAGCAGTGGGACGGTTTCAACCAGCGCAGCGCCGAGCCGCGTCGCCAGGCCGAAGTGCAGCAGTCGCGCATCGCCCAGTTGGAACAGAGCCTGGAGCGTCTGGCAGAACGCCAGCGTCGTCTCAACGAAGAGTTGCAGCAACTGGTGGCCGACCCCGAGGACGCCGCCATTCTCGAACTGAACGAACAGCTTGCGGCTGGCGAATTGGAGCAGGTGTCGCTGCAGGCAGCCGAGGAGCAGCAGGCCGAGCGCCTGCAGCAACTGCGCGAGGACCTGCAGCAGGCCGGTCAGGCCCAGCAGCAGGCGCAGGGCGAGCTGCAACGCCTGAGCGGCCGTCTGGCCTCGCTGGAGGCGCTGCAACAGGCGGCGCTCGATCCGGGACAGGGTGCTGGCGAGTGGCTGCGCGAGCAGAACCTGCTGCAGCGCCCGCGCCTGGCCGAAGGTCTGCGGGTGGAGGCTGGCTGGGAGCTGGCGGTGGAAACCGTGCTCGGTGCCGACCTGCAGGCCGTGCAGCTGGACGATTTCGCCGGGCTGGATTTCACCGCGCTTCAGCAGGGCGAACTGCGCCTGGCCAGCCCCTCGAGGGGCGGCGCGCGCCGTGCCGGCAGCCTGCTGGATAAGGTCGAGTCGAGCCATGACCTGTCGCCCTGGCTGGCCAGCGTGCGCCCGGTGGAGTCGCTGGAGCAGGCGCTGGCAGAGCGTGGGCAACTGGCGGACGGCGAAAGCCTGATCAGCCGAGACGGCTATTGGGTCGGTCGGCATTTTCTTCGCGTACGCCGTGCTGCCGAAGCCGACAGCGGCGTGCTGGCGCGCGGTCAGGAATTGGAGCGTCTTGAGCTTGAGCGCGAG
>QFQM01000712.1 GCA_003243255.1 Flavobacterium psychrophilum
TTTTGAAGAAGAGAACATCATTGCTACAATAACAAGGTGATGTTTACAATGCAAAACCGGTAGTTTGATTATCGGGAACATTTATAAGAAAAGGTGCTATGACAAGAAAACAAGTGGTATACTGCCTGATAGCTGTACTTTCAGTAGGAAAATCGTACGGGCAGAAGCAATTATCCTATTTTACCGATCAGGCGGTTAAAAACTCGCCTCTTTTAAAGACAAATGCCATCCAATCAGAGGCAAACAAGTTGGACGCAGAAAGAATGGCGGCCGCTTTGACAAAGCCTGTTGTGGGTACTGATCTTAATTATATGCTTGCACCGGTATATTCTAACGATCCGGGCAATACAGGGTTTAAGCTTAATCCGAAAAAAGATATCCAAGACTATTACGGTTCCGATTTTTCTGCAACTAACGGGGGGCTTTACAGGGGTGTGCTGACACTTAACCAGCCTCTTTTCAATAAACAACGGGTAAATGCAGTCAACGAGCAGACTGCTGTGCTGAATGAAATACTATCCAATAATTCCGAATTAAGCAAACGCGATCTGGAAAAGCTTGTAACCGATCAATATATCCTTTGTCTCCAGGATAATGAACAGCAGCAGGCTGTACAAAACATCATAGAAGTTATTGAGCAGCAGATCTCGCTTACAAAAAAGTTATCGGCAAACGGACTTGGTAGGCAGGGTGATTACAAAGTGCTCGAAATAGAGTTGAAACAGCAGTCCACAGCGTTACAGACCTTTAAGAACAACTACAGAATACATCTTCTCGAACTGTATAGTCTGTGTGGCATTCCGGACACCCAGATCGTAGAAATAATGCCACTTAGTCTTGAAATGTCAGTACCAAGAAATGCGAATCAGCAATCTGGTTTTACCAAACAGTATCAGCTGGATAGTCTCAATATTGCGGCATCTAAAAAAATGTTCGATACAAAATACAGACCCGACATCAGTCTGTACTCATCCGCAGGTCTAAATGCGGTATATGCGCCAGATATTTATAAACGTGTTGGCTGGCAGGTTGGAATTAGGTTTACCCAAATTTTGTTTGACGGGCATCAGAGGAAATTAAACGACCAAAAAACATGCTTGCTCCAGGAAACCGCCAATATAAACCGGGTATTTCTCAACACAAAAAATGAGATGCGAAAAAAAGCACTCTTGGAACTTATCCAATCTATTGACGAACAGCTGCAATCTATTCAACTGCAAATAGTAGATTACAATACGCTGCTAAGCTATTACCAAAAGCAGGTTGCAGCAGGACAAAATTCGGTGATAGATTACATTACCGTGCTGCGGAGCAGTGCATC
>QFQM01000713.1 GCA_003243255.1 Flavobacterium psychrophilum
CGTCCTGCTGCTGGCCGACGTCATCTCGCGCCTGCTGGTGCGCCCCTACGAACTGCCGGTGGGCGTGGTGACTGCCTTCGTCGGCGCGCCGATCCTGATTGCCGTGGTGCGCAACCACCGCCTGCCGACCCTGTGACATGAACATTTCTTCCTCACGCCCCCTGCTCGCCCCGGCCGGCCATTATCTGCTGCGCCTGGGTGGTTACAGCCTGCTGCTGCACCGGCGCAGCATGATCGTCGCATTGTTCCTCAGTCTGCTGCTGGTCGCTGTCGCCACCTGGATACTGGCGGCAGGCGACGACACCCTGACGCCCAGCAAAGCCCTGCAGGCCGCCTTCGGCCAGGGCGAGGCGTTGCAGGTGTTCCTGATTCAGGAGCTGCGCCTGCCGCGGCTGATCGCCGGCCTGCTCAGCGGCGCCGCCCTCGGTGCTGCCGGCTGCCTGCTGCAGACCCTGGCGCGCAACCGCCTGGCTACGCCTGGGGTGATCGGTATCGACAACGGCGCCACCGCCTTCGCCGTCGCCTCCATCGTCGCCGTACCCACCAGCCTGGCGCCGTCGGCCCTGGCGCTGAGTGGCGCCGCCACCGCAGCGGTGCTGACGTTCGCCCTGGCTGCCGGCGGAGGCGCGCGCGGCTATCGCTTCATCGTCGTTGGCATTGCCATCGGCGCGTTGTTCGGGGCGCTGACCAACCTGATGCTGGCACGCAGCGACATGGACGCCGCCAACGCCGCCTACCCCTGGACGGTCGGCAGCCTCAATGCGCGCCCGGCCGACTCGGTGCTGCTGCTCGGCATCGGCCTGGCCGTGGGCCTGCCGCTGGCCAAGCTGCTGGTCAATGCCCTGAGCCTGATGCGCTTTTCCGACAACGTCGCCATCGGCCTCGGTGTGCGCCTGCAACGCATGCGCCTGCTCACCCTGGCGCTGTGCGTCTGGCTCACGGCGCTGGCCGTTGCCGTGGTCGGCCCGGTCGGTCTGATCGCCCTGGCGGCACCGGAAATGGCCCGCCACCTGGGCAACCGACACGGCGTGCCGGTGCTCAACGCGGCGCTGTCCGGCGCGCTGATGATGATCCTCGCCGACTGGCTCGGCCGTACCCTGCTGGCGCCCATCGAAATCCCGGTCGGCATCATCGCCGCCGTGGTCGGCGGCCCCTACCTGCTGTGGATTCTGCTGCGTCAGGCCCCACGGAGTTCGACATGACCCTGCTTTCCTCACTGCTCGGCGACGCGCGCCAGTCCGACGTGCGCCTCGAAGCCCGCAACCTGAGCCTGGGCTACGCCCAGACCCGCATCATCGAAGACCTCAACCTGCTGATGCC
>QFQM01000714.1 GCA_003243255.1 Flavobacterium psychrophilum
TCTTTATATAATGTACCCCAAAATCAGAGCAGTTTGTTAAGGTGGAAATTAACCTATAACTTAACTGTAACATGGAACGAAAAGAGCGTCGCAAATTCAGCGCAGACTTCAAGACCAAAGTTGTCCTGGAGTCCTTAAAAGAGAAAAACACGATTGAAGAACTGCCTCGTAAATACGAGCTTCATCCCAACCAGATCAGCACCTGGAAGAAAGACTTTTTGAGTAAGGCTTCTTCCGTTTTTGCATCTTCATCTGAAGTTTCAGAAGATAAAAAGAAGCAGCAAGAGGTCATGGAAAAACTCTATGCCAAGATCGGGCAGCAAAAAGTAGAGATCGACTGGTTAAAAAAAAATTTATGACCAGGCCGCTTACAGAACGCAGAAAAGTCGTGTCCAAACAAACTGGCTTGAGCAAGAGCAGGCAGTGCCAGCTTTTATCCATTCACCGCAGTGGGTTATATTATAAGCCTTGTGCTGAATCAGGCGAGAACCTTGCTATTATGCGCCTTTTGGACGAACAATACCTGAAAACCCCATTCTATGGGATCAGGCGGCTCAGGGCATGGTTGTGTAGCCAAGGCAAGCAGATAAACAGGAAACGGGTAAAACGGCTCATGCAGCTCATGGGTTGGCAAACCTTATACAGAAGGCCCAACACAAGCTGGAAAAACAAAGCCCATAAAATATACCCTTATCTGCTCAGGGATTTTGCTATCACCGAAAAGAACCATGCATGGGGCATCGATATCACTTATGTTCCTATGCGTAGGGGCTTTATGTACCTGTGTGCGATCATCGATCTGCACACCCGCTACGTTGTTAATTGGAGCCTTTCTAACACCATGACGGGACAATGGTGCCGCAGTGTGGTGGAAGAGGCTATTAGCGAACATGGCCGCCCGCAGATCATTAACTCTGACCAGGGAAGTCAGTTCACCAGCTTTGAATACACCAGCCTGTTCGATGATGAATCTGATAGCCATCGGATGAAGATCAGTATGGATGGAAAAGGCCGGGCCATTGACAACATTTTTATCGAGCGGCTCTGGAAGTCTGTGAAGTACGAATGCATCTACCTGAACGTTTTCGATGACGGAGTTAAGCTCTATGAAGGATTGAAGAATTACTTTGAGTTCTACAATAAAGAAAGAATTCATCAATCTCTGGGATATAAAACTCCGGAATCGCTTTACAAAAATGCAGCTTAGCTTATCAACATATTAACAGAAATGAACAAAGAAAAAAGAACCAAAAAAGAAATGAGTGATAATAAAATACCAACTACATTTACCTAACATCTTGTTCTAAGATTGGGGTAC
>QFQM01000715.1 GCA_003243255.1 Flavobacterium psychrophilum
CCTTTTCATCCGCGTCACAGACGTGCACGCAGAACCATCGTCGGCAAGATTACTCGCCTGCCCGGCTAAAAAACAGCGTGCCGGGTACCCCCTCGAAGCTCATCCCCGCTAAAGCGGGGAACACCAGGCAGCGATGTACTCCAGCGCCATCTCCTGCGGTTCATCCCCACTGGCGCGGGGAACACGCGCACTACCTGAAATGCGATCTGGCCAACTTCGGCTCATCCCCGCTGGCGCGGGGAACACACCCGTTACATGGACACCCTGATCGAGGCCGGCGGTTCATCCCCGCTGGCGCGGGGAACACCGGTGAAGGCCGGCCGGTGGGCATTTGAACGGCGGTTCATCCCCGCTGGCGCGGGGAACACAACACCAGCACCGACTGTGCGCCGATCAATACCGGTTCATCCCCGCTGGCGCGGGGAACACGGCGTCGCCGAGCTCGAGTTCACCCCTGGCGGCGGTTCATCCCCGCTGGCGCGGGGAACACTAGACGTCGGCCTCGGCCAGCTCGTTGAAAGCCGGTTCATCCCCGCTGGCGCGGGGAACACATACGCTGGATACGCCCGCAAATAGGCGGCGCCGGTTCATCCCCGCTGGCGCGGGGAACACAGCGTGCTGGCCTGTCTGACTGCTGCGGTGGGCGGTTCATCCCCGCTGGCGCGGGGAACACGCTGGCGAAGTCGCCGAAGCGGTCAGTGATGCCCGGTTCATCCCCGCTGGCGCGGGGAACACTCATCAGCGGCAATGCCGTCGATGTGCCAGGTCGGTTCATCCCCGCTGGCGCGGGGAACACTAAATGCGCCTCCTCGTAGTGCTGCTACTAGCCGGTTCATCCCCGCTGGCGCGGGGAACACGCTTCGGCCATCCGCCCGGTTGCCTCCAGCTGCGGTTCATCCCCGCTGGCGCGGGGAACACCCCAGGCCCAGCGCCGTGGTGATGCAACTGGCCGGTTCATCCCCGCTGGCGCGGGGAACACGTCTCCAGACCGAAATACACCGCCTCCAGGCGCGGTTCATCCCCGCTGGCGCGGGGAACACCCGCCGCCGCTCACCACCCGACCAGGCTGGCTCGGTTCATCCCCGCTGGCGCGGGGAACACCGTTTGGATTCGCTGATCAATTCCCCGACCGACGGTTCATCCCCGCTGGCGCGGGGAACACGCGTTCACGCCGCGCAGTTGATACAGCGTCTGCGGTTCATCCCCGCTGGCGCGGGGAACACGATTGCATCTCGACACAGACACCGTTGAAACAGGGTTCATCCCCGCTGGCGCGGGGAACACCTCGTCTATTTTTGTCATCAGCGCACGAGCGTC
>QFQM01000716.1 GCA_003243255.1 Flavobacterium psychrophilum
TATCACAATTTAGCGGTCAGCACACCTGCCAGTTTCATTAGCATAAAAAATATCATGTATAGTAGACTCAATCGCTGCCTCTTTTAAAAAAGGAATCAGATATGTCAAACGAGACGAGAAAATCCTTAATCCGTATTTGTCAGGATCTGCACTGAAAATGACTATTTCTCAATGATAAAATGTTTCAGGAGATCGCATGCATATATTAGTGAGTTCATCTGTTTCTTTTTTTGAATCTTACATTCAAAAACTACCCCGCTGTAATCATACAAGACGGCAATATTTCTTACTTTTTCTGACCGGGATTATCTGTTTGACAGGCGGTGCGGCATGGAGCACGGCATATCTATTTGCTGGCAAACCGTATATTTCCGCACTATGTCTGTCTGTTATTCTTGTTGGGTTTTATGCCATGAAGATGGCATTTAATGGGATCACAAAGCAAAATACGCTTATATTCTCTCACATGATATTGATTGTATGCATTTTAATCCCTTTGACAGATTATCCGCTTGACGCCATACCCCGTTCATCCCACTCTTATCTGCTGGTATACGCGGTTGGCGGGGCTTTATTTCTCAGACATGAGCGGTTCTATGTAAAAACAGTGATGCCCTTTATTGCCTTTGCGTTATATTTGATCTACGCCGTGACAGATATCTCCTTCACCAGTGAGTTACTTCATCCTCCCGAACACATCATGACCACAGGTGTTTTCATAAACTATTTTACTTCTGTTGCGCTTATTTTTGGGATATTAATCATCTTCCGGGGTGATTACACTAACGAGAAGTATCTCACCTATGCGTTATCGAAAGCTGTAAAAACAAACCAACTCTCTGTCTACTATCAGCCACAAATCAATCGCCAGGGCAAAGTGGTTTCAGCAGAAGCCTTACTGCGATGGAAACATCCCGTCAGAGGGTTTATACCACCTGATTATTTCATCCCGATTGCGGAGGCATCCGGACTAATTTTACCAATCGGCTATTGGATTTTAGAGCGCGTGAGCGATGATATCCACGCGATAAAAGATAAGATAAAAGACATTACTGTCTCGGTAAACATAAGCCCCATACAGTTGATGGATGCTGAATTCCCCGACACATTAGCCAGCATTCTCAATAAAAACAAGCTTAGTTTCAAAAGCATTAAATTTGAAATAACAGAAGGCGCTTTTATTTATGATAAGAGTTACATCTTAAATGTCATGAATGATATTGCCCGGAAAGGCGCGTTATGGTCACTTGACGACTTAGGCTCTGGTTACTCTTCATTAAATATCTTAAATGAAATGCCATTCAGTGAAGTGA
>QFQM01000157.1 GCA_003243255.1 Flavobacterium psychrophilum
GTCATGAAAGCGATAGCACTCATCCTATGCACGTTAGGCAGCCTGACGATGCTTGGACAAAACGCGGCCAGTAACGGGCTGCAACAATCACTCACAGAAAACTGGTCTAACGGAAGCTGGCAGAACGCTACACGCGGCACTTATACAACTGACGGAAACGGCTATATCCTGCATATCCTTGGCGAACAATGGAATGAAGGAGGCTGGAACACGGCGAGACAGACGACTTACACCAATACCGAAGACGGCAATATTGACAATATTGTCGGACAGGATGGTGACGGCACGAATTGGACAAACAACAATAAAAGCATCTGGACATATAATGAGGATGGCAGCGTTGCCACTATGACCAATCAGATGTGGGCTGGTGCCGCATGGGAAAACCAGAGCATCAGCCATTACACCTACAATGATGCTGGCAAGGTAACGCATATCCTGACAGAGAACTGGAACGCAGGCACAGGGGCGTGGGAAACCTACCTACAGCAGAACTACACACTGAACGAGGCAGGAGAGCCTTCGGAAGTTATTATGCAGTTGTATAATGCGGCTGGTGATGTATGGACGGACTATAGCAGGCAGACCAATACCTACACGAATGGGCTTCTCTCCTATTACTTGCTGGAAATCTATGTCGGCGGTAGTTGGATAAACTCGACAGAGGTAAACAGGACGTTTGACGGGCAGGGCAGGATAACACAGGAAATCTATAACCTGTGGAACGGTAGCGAATGGGGCGCATCATCGAGGATTTCTTACACCTATGGCGTTTTAGGATTGGATGAATTTAATCGCCCTGGTCTTTCGGTTTATCCGAATCCGGCACGCGATATCCTGTATATCGCCAGTACGGGGGCATTAAAGGCGATAGAGGCCTATGACCTCCAAGGTAGGGTATTTAGCCTAGCTAGGGATAACGACGCGGTGAATGTGTCTGCACTTCCGGCAGGTGTTTATATCCTCAATACCGAAACGGAAAATGGAGTATCTAAAATCAAATTCGTGAAACAGTAATATTTATGAAGCCATGGAAAAGTTTAATATCGGCTCGGAAACACTATGGTACAGTGTTGAGCAGGCAACGGTTATGCAGATCGAGAGTAATTCGGAAACTGTCGTCACGGGTAGCGGCGGAGGCGGCAATGTGCATAATGGCACGGGGGTAATGAGGGATATTCATATATCCTCACACACCATCAACAGGCAGACGGTCTATTTAAAGGATGCGGAAGGCAAGCAATATGCCGCTCATTTGACGGACTGGAATATTTCAGCATTACAAGGTCACGAACTGGTGCTTATCAAGGTACAATCAATGTATAACGTCAACTATGCGCTGATATACAACAAGACGCTTGGGCTTGTGTATCATCATAAACTGGCAAGTTATTTCAAGAAGCTGGCTAACCTGACGGCTGGCGTTTATATAATAGCTGCGATTGTGGTTATCTGCATTGCTTGCTGGTTCACAGAAAAAACAGGAAGCGAAACTGTAGGTATAAGTGTCTTTGTTATTTTATCTATATTTGCGGTCTACAAATTTCAAAAACACGCCAAGGCACATAAGAAAATCGATTATTATACGCATAGGTTAAAGAATAAATTGGACGAAATTCTCGCGCCTTATTAAGGTGATTGGATAGATTGGTTGGTAAGGGAAGTCTGTGGTGGAAAGCGGCTTCCCTTTTTTGATTGATGAAAATGAGATATATTTGGGTGTAATAGATAAGCAAATTGAAAAAGGACATATATGAAAGCACGTAATGATATTCCTGACGACTGGTTTTGGGAAGGCAAAGTCGTAGAAACCTTAGTTCATCATTTGGAGAAAGATGGGTGGCATTTGCTTAATATAGCTAACACGGCATCAAGGGCGCGAGGCCACGATATTCAAGCCCAAAAAGAAAACCGAATATTACTGATTGAGGTAAAAGGGTATCCCTCAACTTCCTATAGAGATCCCAATCGAGCACATGAAAAAAAGCGTACTCAACCTACTCTTCAGGCGCAGCATTGGTATGCTCAAGTACTTTTAAAAGCTATGCGTCTACAAACATCACATCCAAACGCAACGGTCGCTATAGGGCTACCTGATTTCCCACGCTATAGAACGCTATTTGATGAAACCCGTTTCGCTCTCCAAAGGTTAAATCTTCAAATTTGGGGTGTTTCAGAAAATGGGGAAGTGACGATTTGGTAATGCAATGGAGAAAAAACACCAAAGGATTTTCTTTTATAAAAAGGAAAGCCAGCCCGTAGGGGCTGGCTTTTTTTAGTTCAATATTCACTAGGCAACAAAATCACGTTGTCAGTAAAATAGATTTTGATTTCATCCAAAGGAAAGTCAGTGTATGGAATTACTGTCCTAAAGACAATTTTACCATTTCCGTTATCACAAGTAAGAACGGCTGTCGATTTCTCCAAATCTACTTTGAGTTTCCAAAGTTGAAATTCTTCAGAACCGATATGTGGTATTCCCTGACCGAAAGCGATTTCATCAATAAGCCAGTACGCGCCTGCTTTTTCGGCGACATATCGAATGCCATCCGTATAAAGAACATTCCCTATGAGAGAGTGGTTATACCAGACTTCCGTTCCTGTGAATTGTGCGAGGTCTGCTTTTGAAAGTGTTTCTTTAGTCATGATTTACTCCTTTTGTTAAGCCCTCCATCGTGGAGGATGGGGCAAACGGGGAGCAAAGCCATTAGGCCGCAAAGTCAACACCAACACGGGAGCGCAGCGAATGGAGCGGGCAGCGTGATTGACTTTCGGGCGGCTTTGCGCAACTTGCGCCAAGACTCTAGGTGGAGGGCTGAAAGGAGTAATAAAAGTAAAGACTTATATAATCCAGACCGATATTTACTGGATGGTCATTACTGCTTCGTCTTTATATAGGTTGCAATTTCTGACACAATTTCTTTTTTGCTTTCAAACATTTTGCCTTTATCCTGCGCTTTTTCAGGAGCCCAAAATTCTTTTCGATGAATTTCTGAAACTCTATTATACAACATTTCAAGAGTAGATCCTTCTCTGTTCTGACTTCTTGCACAACATACGATATAATCGACATCAGTTCTGCCGCCTGTAATTCCTTTTAGGAAATCCAGGTCTTTTAAGCGGTCTAAAACTTTTTCCAAATCTCCAGCAACATCCCCTTGGCTAATGATAATTATCAGAACGCCATCAATTATTATTACAGCAATAAAATCGTAAAGCCTTTCACCTTCTTCTTCTTCGATATACTGTAGACGATCAATAGGTTCCCATTTGTTAGTGTATAATTTGGAAAATTGTGCATTCTTTTTTAGCTCTTCATAAAGTGCTCCGCAAGTCGTGGTTTTTCCGGCATTCCCTGTGCCGCGAATAATAATATGCTTCATAAAAAATAAGTAAGTGATTATCCATCCAAGATAGTAAAAATAAGCTGCAGCTTCAAAAGAAGGCCACCTAAATAATTATTTCTCAAAATACCCTTCGGTAAATTTTGAGGGTGTCGAGTAATACGATATATTTGCAGGTAGGGCGGCTTTTCTATTTGCTGTAGCTATTATAAATAACAAGCATAATTTGTCGTTTCATACGCTGCTGAAATAAAGCGTATTAAGGATAGCTGTTCAAATAAATCATTCCCCCTTAGTTACAAAGCGCATATCAAAAATCCCAGACCGGTAAAACGATTTGGTCAATACGCTAAGTCGGCTCAGACTTTTTAAATTAATGAAATACTTAGGAGGAGAAATACATCAGGGTGATTGTCTGGAGATCATGAAAGATATTCCAGATCAATCTGTGGATATGATCCTCTGCGATCTTCCATACGGAACAACACAGAATAAATGGGATAGTATAATACCTCTTGACCAGCTTTGGGCAGAATACAAAAGGGTAATAAAGCCTAAAGGTGTTATTGCACTTTCATCCCAAGGCATATTTACTGCCAAACTAATCTTAAGTAATGAATCTTGGTTTCGTTACAAATTTGTTTGGGTAAAAAGTAAGCCTACAAATTTTTTAAATGCACGCAGGCAGCCGTTACGCCAGCACGAAGATATTTGCATTTTCTACAACAGCCAGCCTAACTATAGACCCGTAATGTCGAAAGGCGAGCCTTACGATAAAGGTACACGAAAGGCTCAATATACAGGGAGCTACGGCGATTTTAAACCTGTTCAGGTTAAAAGTGATGGCGAAAGATTTCCCACAGATACACTTTATTGCAAAACTGCCGAAAGTGAATCTGGCGGCCGCGTATGGCATCCTACGCAAAAACCCGTAGCCCTTGGTCGTTACCTTATAAGAATGTTTACGGGTGAAGGTGACGTAGTCCTTGATAATGCCTTTGGAAGCGGCAGTTTTCTTGTCGCCGCTGCCTTGGAGGGACGAAAATATATAGGAATTGAGAAAAATGAAGAGGTTCATCTCTTCAAAGAACAGCGCATTGATTATATCGAGGTCGCTAAACAACGTCTTGCCGAAGTTGAAGAAGCGATGAAAAACAAGCAGGCTCCGCCACCTTTATTTTCAGCATTACAGCCTGCGGCGAGAGCAGGACAACCAAACCGCAAAGGAATGGTAGATGTAGATGAAGTAATTCGTGAAACACCTAAAAAAGCAGTATGAGTGGCATTGCAGCAACCTACAATGAGAGATCGTGGGCTATTGATCTCATTGGTCACCTAAAGCAACTTTCAGCACAAAACAATCGTTCTATTAAAGACGCAGGAGGCGAGCAAACAATAAAAGCAGACGGCGGAAGTCTCTTTCCCGATGTTTTGCTTTTTGGTGACCGGGCAACTGCAAGGATATTGCAAGGGTGGGAACTTAAAATGCCCGACACCCAAATCAATGACTACGAATTTAAGCGTAACGCAGAAATAAAGGCAAGGGCACTTGGCCTTGACAGTTTCGTACTTTGGAATGTTTCACATGCTCATTTGTACGTGCGAAATGCTGCCAGAGATATATTTGAATTGAGCCACGAATGGGCAGATTTAAGTGATATCACCACAAGACAAGGAGTTTCAGCCAATCGACAACGTTGGGAAGCGGTCGCTTCGGATATTTTCCTATATCTAAATGATCTTTTTGACCGCGGAACTTTGGAAGGAAGGCAGTTTATTGAAGCCTACCGTAGCGGCGGCATTACATCTTTGATAATGGAAAATGCAGAGGAAGTCGCTATTGCGGTATCTGATGCAGCAAGAAGAAATGCCGGACTACGCGCCGGAATGATACTTTGGTGGGATCGTTATAAGGCTGAGTACGGCCAAGGAACGATGGAACAAGTATTAGCCAAAGCCATTATCTCAAACTGGATTGGCAAAATTCTCTTTGCTCACATTCTCCGTGAACAAGATCATCGAGCGCAACAAGTTGCGACCATAAATGACACTACAACTCCCGAACAGGCTCTCGAATTGTTCCGTCAACTTTCGGAAAGCTGTAACTTCTGGACAATTTTTTCATCCGAAGGTATTGGCCTTGCGCTAATTCCCGAAAGAGCGTGGAGCCAACTTAAACAATTTAACCATCTTCTTAACGACTTGAGAGTTGGTTCAGTTGACCAAGCCCAACTATCAGGTATTTTGGAGGCTACTGTTGAAGTAGTCACGCGAAAATTACGCGGACAATATCCCACGCCTATAGAATTAGCCCGATTATTAGTTCACCTATGCGTTCAGGACACGGTTAATGACAGAGTGCTTGATCCATGCTGCGGAAGTGGCACCATACCTCGCGCGGCTCTTGAACAAAAATTAGACGCAGGAGTAAGTGCAGAACAAGCTTCCCAAAGTGTATTTGCTAGCGACCAAGACCCGCAAGCAATCCAGATAGCAACCTTTGCCTTGGCAAAACCCGCCATGATGCACATGCCATTGCGCATATTTCAAAGAGACGCATTTACACTTACTCCTGAATTGGAAATTACATTCCGTAATCCTACAAACGGTACTGCATTTTCGGAAACGCTTGGTAATTTCCAAGCTATAACCAGTAACTTACCTTTTGTAGCACAGGAAGGCCGAAAGCAATACGGTAACGCTATCTCGCAAGTGAAAGAATTCATGGGTATTCGCAAACGCGATTTTAGTGGGCGAACCGATATCTCTGCATATCTTCCATTTTCTCTTCATTCATTGCTGGCAGATGACGGTCGGCTAGGAATAATAATTACGAATGCATGGCTGGGAACAGCCTGGGGCGACGATTTTTACAGACACCTTAATCAATATTATAACTTAAAAAGTGTAATTACATCAGGCGCTGGCAGATGGTTTCAGAACAGCAAAGTTGTTACCAATATTTTGATAATGGATAAAAAATCTGATTTAACACAACCGAGCGGAAGTGTGGATTTTATAGTGTTATTGAGACCAATTACCGAATTATCTGATGATCAATCTGTTCAATTGACAGCTGCACAAATAGAACTTGGTCAGTCTCATAATGACACAATGACTATTCGCTCTGTTAGCTTTGAGCAAATGCAGCAGTACAGAGTGTTCGGATTAGGCGGTAATGCGCAATTTGTTCCGTGTGACTGGCTTCTCGATTTGCCACTTGTTCCTGTCAAAGAATTATTTGTAATTCGCAGAGGCGAGCGGGGAGGTAAGAATGAACTTTTCTATCCTGCATCGGGTCATGGAATTGAAGACGAATATATAAGGCCATTGGCAAAAAACTTACGCGACTTTAGGCGTTTGACAGGTCAAGCTACAAAATTTGCGTTTTGTTGCTCTAGAACTGAGGACGAGTTGGAAAGGCTTGGTCATACAGGAGCTCTTAACTGGATTAGACGTTTTAAAACCGAAGAGAATATTGCAAAACTGACTCGAAGAAATCAACTTTGGTACCAAATGGATGCTGATGAGCTTGCTGATTTAGTAATGACAATAAATTACGGTAAACGGCTATTTGTCGCGCGCGTCAATCCTCCAGCATTTGCCGATCAGCGTCTTGTTCCTTTTGAGCCACGAGAAGGTGTCGATTTAGAACTTAATCACGCATTGTTGAATTGCACCATTTCAATGTTCATCATTGAAGGAATGGGCTTTGGCAGAGGATTAGGAGCACTTGATTTAAATAAGGATAGGATTGAGAACTTTATGCATGTCCTAGACCCTGAACAATTGAACCAAGCAGGTATTGATAGCATCAAGGCAGCGTTTACCCCTTTATTGAACCGTGACATACTAGATGTTGCAGATGAATTAGACCAAGCTGACCGACAAGCATTTGATGATGCGGTTATACAAGCCTTCGGTTTAAATATTAATAGGCAACAACTCTATGACTGCTTGCTTTCATTGGTAGAGATAAGAATGACCGCTAATAGTTAAGCATTTGGATTTATGGACTTAATTCTAAGGTGTAAACCTAGAATTGCCTGTCTTATTTCCAGATTGGTTCTACAATGGTCTATTAACTCCGACCATTTTCCAGTTTTTCCCGATTCTACGTATTCGGCGAAGGGCATTCTATAGGAAAAACAAAGACTTTCACCGTCAAGCTGTAGGTTCAACAATACCAGATTAAGGTAAGCGCGTTTCTGCTCGATTGTTGCACCTGAAAACAGATTAGGAGCTTTATTGCAAAGGTCTACAAAGAAAAGCATCGCATTTTTGAAATCATCGTCGCTATCACGATGAGCCGCCAACTCTTTAGCAATTTGTAACTGCTTTTCTCGTAGAAGTACCATTCGCTCATCGTATTCATCGCGTGTAATTGCTCCATCTATGAGCAAGTCCATCAGGCTGTGTCGGCGACTTTGGATTAATGTATCTTCCTTTTTAAGTTCATTAGTCCTGCGTAGAAGAAAATCACGTTCTACGTGGTCTGTAATCCGCAGGTATTGAACGAGGGCGGCGGTAGCTTCTGTAGGCATTACAAGTCCATTAAAAGCCTTTTCTGCCTGCTTCAATATCTTTTCCTCACGAATGTAAATATACTTACCTTCAGCGTTCCATGAACGCAGATAAATCCATTCTTTTTTCTCCCCCGTGGTTTTGGAAACCTTACTTTTAACAAAAGGAGAAACAATCTTTCCATTGACCTTGCAAGTCAACAGGCCTCGGAAAATGAACTCCTTTGCGCAATATTTGAAAGGTTTTTTATTCCATCCCTGTAAGACAGCCTGACAAGCATCAAATAGCTGTTTATCGATGAGGGGAGGGTAACGATGCGGGTATTGTTTCCCTTTAACTGTCATAATCCCATAATAAAAAGTATTTGTAATAACCTTGTGCATCTGGGTTCGGCTCATGGGCTTGCCGTTAAACATGCGCAACCCCCATTCCTTCGCCTTTTTTGTAATGGTTGGGAGTGTATAATTCCCAGTCGCATATTCTTCAAAGATGCGGCGCACAAGGCCAATCCTGAACTCATCAACAATGACTTCTGAACGCCCCTCATTACGGACATTAAGATAACCTACGGGGGCTTTACTTACTGTTTCGCCTATCCTTAATTTTTGGTCGAATGAACGCTTCACGTTATCACGCATTGAATCCACATAGGATTGCGCCATGATAATGCCGAATGACCACATAAGCCTTTCTTGGCTTACGCTGTCCCTATGAATGATATAGCCTTCGGTATTAAAATGAAGTTCGATTTTGCCAATCTTAATAAGACCATCTAACAGGGGTTGCTCTGTAAAAGAGCGTTGAACCCTGTCAATCTTATCGGCAACGATAGCGATAGTCTGCTTTTGAGATTTGCAAAACTTTATCATGTCCATGAATTTTTTGCGGTCGCCGCGTGTGGATGATTCAGTAATCTCATACACACGCAGCACTTCCAGACCGCGCCGTTGACAGTAAAGTTGCAAACGGTGTTTTTGGGCTTCAATCGAGTGACCGTCTTCCTGCTCTTTGCTGGAAACGCGCGCAAGAATAACAGCCTTCTTCGCTTCGGCTTTTGGATAATCAAGAATGTTTGTCATGCTTGGAATCTTGAGTCATCCGGCGATGGATTGCAAGCGAAAGACGATAGAATTCAATCATATTTCTTGCAGCCTCATGGGCTTCTTCATCTGTCAGAGGCCTTTTAATTGTTTTTCTGACAGCTTTGACAACATTTTGATAGGCACGGCTTACTTCATCTTGGGGCGGTTTAGTGTCGCTCATGGTTTACTCCCTTTTTAAGTTTTACATAAATATGAAGCAGGCTGTTAAAAATCATGCCCCCCACGTGGCAGGTGAGGCATGACCCCCATATCTCCAAAAGAGATATAGCCTTCCTTGGTGACGATGATGTGGTCGAGAACAGGGATTTTGAGCAACTGGCCTGCCTTGCAAAGTTCGGAGGTCAAAATCCGGTCAGGTTCGCTAAACATCAAGCTGCCTGACGGATGGTTATGCGAGATGATAATTGCCGTTGCCCTTGCTTTCAGGGCAATGGCAAAAATGAGCCGGACATCAACGGGGCAATTCGTCAGACCTCCTGTGGAGACTGTCGTAATGCCTAAAATGCCGTTCTTGTGGTCGAGCAAAATCATTCTGAATTGCTCTTGCAGTTCTAGCTTGTTCATA
The DNA here is from genome assembly GCA_003243255.1 of Flavobacterium psychrophilum. The sequence goes on from QFQM01000157.1 coordinate 9,537, forward strand.
TCCCATGTTTCAATAAATGCGCGATATGCGTCCTTGGAGGATTTTATAATCGGCTGCTTTGAGGGAATGATATTGTTCTTATAAACAAGTTCGATTTCCGCCACTTTGGAAAAGTCATTTTTCAGCACACCCATATCGTTTTCCTTTTCGTTAGAGATTTGAATTGTCATGTTTTCCTCAATTGAAAGTCGGTTTCTTGCCAGTTTTCAGGGTTTCGGTGTGCCATTTGTTTACGTCCTTATAGGGAGCGTAAAGGTCATTCCTGGCTTCAAATTCGTACCCCTGTGCATCCGCAAATTCTTTGAGCGTCTTCGTGGCACTCATTCCGGCGTTGTCGTTGTCAAGCCATGAATGAAGTTTCTTGTAGGTGTACTCTCTTAGGTACGGAAAAGCCTGCGGCAGACAGGCCGCAGAATTGAGGATGATAACGTCACCCTCGAAAACTTTTCCCCGTATGACGACAGCTGAAAGAAAATCCATGAAGCCCTCGAAGACATGGGCTTCCTGTGCCGGCACGACTGTACCCCTGATAAAAGAAATGCCCTTAGCACCGATGGAGGCCTGAATGACCTTGTTTCTGATTTCATGTCCTTCTGCCTCGTTAGCGAGGCAAAGCGCATGGATTTTCGTATTTCTGTTATTATTCAGGAGGATTGCCTCTTTTAAATATCTTTTGCCGACAGCAAGGGGAATGCCTCTACTTTCGAGCTATTTAATAAGCCCTTCGTGCTGAAGGTTACGAACCGAC
>QFQM01000158.1 GCA_003243255.1 Flavobacterium psychrophilum
GAATTACATTATCAATTGAAGCTGTGTATATATTGATTTATCAATTGAGAACATTTTTTTGCTCCAACAATATTAAGATGGTCTACATCGTAAAAATCTTTATTATCAAAAGCTTTATCCTGAAAAAGATTAATATAATTTAAATTATTTTCTAATGCAAGCTCATTACATGAATTGACTATTTTAAATCTTTTTTCAGGGTTAACATTATCAGCATAATAAGTTGTAACAGGCATATTTACCAGAATAACTTTAACTCCTTTTTGAGAACACTTTTTTACAATATCCTTAATCCTCCCTAAATTTCTATCAAATAAAAGTGACCCGTCTTCATGTTGTTTCATTTTATCTATAGCAGCTGTAGGATTATTATACGTGGAAAGGACACCTATGTTTGCCGCAAAACCAAAGGACTCACATTGAGCAATTGTTCCTTGTTTAAAATACGTCATTATTGATGTAGTATTAATAGATGTTGGAGGCACGAGGGCTAAGCTATACTTTTTTATATCAAACCAATTAATTTGACCTGTATGAAGTCCCATTTGCGCTTCGTAAAAATATTTCCTCCATTGCATTTCAGGGTGATTATCCGAATGGCTAAGGGTTGTATATTCTACAGTTAATATTACATATTTTAATTTTTTAAAATGTTTCAAATGTTTCTCCAGCAGTAATTTATCAAAAAACAAGGTCTGACTTACATTGGAAAGATTAAAAGTATTCATATCAAAAAACCGGGGATTCAATCCAAAAAAAGCATGTGAATTACCTAAGATCAAAACTTCACAATCATCATATTTATTTACAATATTTTTATTTTTAACGGTATAATTATTGGGTACAAATCTATAAAATGCCTCATTTGCTCCCCAAACAAAAATTATGATAATTATAAAAAAACTACATTTCAGCAAAAATTTTTTCATTTTAAAATTTAAAATATATAAATGAATCTGATTCACCCGAAAAATAACATATTAACAATATCATGACCAAATAGATGCTGTAACGGGCAGTTCTATATTTTATAAATGAGATATCAAGTATATGTTTTTTGTTTTTTTGAAGGTATTCAATACCTAAAAATAAAAACATACATAAAATAAGTCCCCTTGACATGTCAGGTTTCGTAAGCAAAGATTTTGAAAAAACAATGCTCAAATAATGTAATGCTTCATTTACTGATGAAGACTTAAAAAACACACGGGCCAATGTTAAATATGTAAATGTAAATCCAAAAGCTATAACATCAAACAATCTATCAGAATATGTTGATGATGGCAACTCTTTATCTTCTTTAAACCATTTCTTATAGTAAATATAGCATATGTATAGAACCGCATGTGAAAAACCATAAACCACAAATGTCCACTTAGCACCATGCCAAATTCCACTTATAACAAAAACAATTATAAGATTTCGTATTTGTATTAAATCACCTTTACGGCTACCACCCAAAGGGAAATATATATAATCTCTTAACCAGCCTGAAAACGACATATGCCATCTTCTCCAAAAATCAGCGATGTTTTTAGCTAAATATGGATACCTGAAGTTGTCTTTAAGTGTAAAGCCTAAAAGGGCCGCACAACCTATAGCCATATGCGAATACCCGGAAAAATCACCGTAGATTTGAAAACTATATAAAATCGTTCCGAAAAAGAGAGTACTTCCGGATTGAACTTCGTAAGCATCATAAATTCGGGCTACTACAGGAGCACAGTTGTCTGCAATCACCATTTTTTCGAAAAGCCCCAACAATATCAATCTCATACCATTTACTGCCAAAGGATAATCAAATAGTCTTTTCCTGACTATTTGTGGCATCAAATGATTTTTCCGCTCGATTGGACCGGATATGAGTTGTGGAAAAAAAGCAACAAATAGTAAAAAAGAATGTAAATCATCCGAAGCTTCAGTTTGTCCACGATAAACATCAGTAATATAACTTATACACTGAAATATATAGAAACTGATTCCTACAGGCAAAATAACTGTGTAAAGCGAAATTTCAAAGTTATACCCCAAAAAACTATAAGCACCTTTAAAGCTATCTACAAAAAAATTAAAATATTTAAACCACCCTAAAACCAATAAATTTATCAGAATACCAAAAACAAGCACTGTCTTTTTTCTACCCGGTAGTACATTTATTAAGTATTTGCCTAAGTAAAAATTAAACACTGTAACTCCCAGAAGTAATAAAACAAATTTCCAGTCCCAACAAGCATAAAAAAAATAGCTTGCTACCAATAGAAATGTATTTTGAAGTTTCACAGTTTTACTGAAAAAAAACCAGTAGCCAATAAATACTAAAGGAAAAAAAATTGCAAAATCCAGTGAGTTAAATAACATATTTTATAACAGGAATACCTGCTTTATGAAAAGTTCAGCTTAATACAGTTAATTCGTATTCGGTAAAAATAGAAAATTATTTAGCAATGCCATGAAAGCATCATATAATAAACGTTTATTCTCTGATTTGTTGTTTTATCCTAAAAAATTGGGAGTTAACAAATAATTGTTAATTTTAGAAAAAATTCATTGCTGTGAAAATAAGACTACTAGCTTTTTTTACATTTTTAGTTATATCTACTGCCTACAGCCAGGTTGATATTAACCTGTATCAACAATTTAATGGCAGGTACGATTTTACTTTTGTAGGTAATACGCTTAATACCGCAGAAAATAATTTAACTCCCATCGGGGATTGTTCTATAAATACATCGTCATCTGCCAGTCTCAATCTGCAGCCTGATGACGCAGTTATAGCTGCATATCTATATTGGGCAGGTTCAGGAACAGGTGATTTCGATATTAAATTAAACGGTACAGACATAACCGCCGAACGCATATTTCCTCTTACAGCAATAACACTGGACGGGATTCCAAGACCTTATTTTGGTGCATTTACAGATATAACAACGTTAGTTCAGACTACCGGAAACGGAAACTATACCGTCTCTGAACTCGACCTTACACAAGTAGTGATCGATAACTTATATTGTGCAAATAAAACCAACTTTGGAGGTTGGGCAATTGTAATTGTTTACGAAAATACTGCATTACCGCTAAATCAGCTTAACGTATATGATGGAATGCAATATGTACCTAACTCCATTGCTATTACATTGCCAAGCCTCAACGTAATTGATAACAATAATGCCAAAATAGGTTTTCTGGCATGGGAAGGTGACGCCAATCTTGCAATAAGCGAAACGCTTACCATAAATAATTCTGTACTGAGCAATTCCCTTAATCCTGCCAATAATGCTTTTAACAGTACTAACAGCATAACAGGATCAAACTCGCTTTACAATATGGATCTCGATATATACAATATTGAAGATTATATTGCTCCCGGTGACGAAACAGCCGAAATAGAATTATCATCAGGCCGCGACTTTGTTATGGTTAATTCTATTGTTACCAAGCTTAATAGCGAACTCCCTGATGCTACTGTTACCATAGATGACGAGTTTAAAGATTGTGCCGCGCAAACATTACAGTTAAGCTATACAGTTCATAACGATAACAGTACGGCACCGCTCCCTGCAGGGACAATTGTTGCCGTATACTTAGACGGTGACCTGGTTACAACATTTGCCACGCAAACCGAATTGCCTATCAACGGGAGTGAAAGCGGCACTATAATGTTACCTCTTCCCGGAGGGCTAACCGGAGAAGTACAAATTATTTTTATAGTTGATGATAACGGAACCGGTGTAGGCAGTGTTACGGAAATAAATGAGCAAAACAACTCTTTTATACATACAACTACACTTTGGGCATTAGAACCTATAAACCCTGCTGATATTACCGTTTGCGAAACCGCCAGCAATACCAATGTAGGATTGTATGATTTTTCAGGTTATGAAGAATCGCTTAAAACCGACCCTGCACAAATTGTTGCTTTTTACCATACCCAAACCGGAGCCCAGACACAGGATACTAACGACCAGATAAACAATAGCGACAGCTATTTATCTAGTCAGAATCCGGAAACAATATATGTAAGGCTGGACGACCCTAACGGTTGTTCTACCATTGCTTCGTTTGATCTTATCGCTATAGACTGTACTTTCCCGGATGCAACGGTAGTAATTGATAATGTTGCTACATCATGTGATTCAAGAGTACTGGATGTAACTTATACCGTAAACAATTTTAATGGCACAGACATTCTGCCTGCCAATACATCGGTTTCTATTTATGCAAATGGAGTATTGATAACCACTACCGCTACAGCATCAGATATTGCTATCGATGGCAGCCTAACAGCCACAATAACTGTAACCATCCCTGCTTCTGTCCCTTTAAGCTTTAACCTTACTTTTGTTGTTGACGATACTGGCAACGGAACCGGCATTGTGATAGAAACCAACGAAGAAAACAACACTTATACAGCACCGTTTACACTTTGGGTATCGCCTGTTCTTACACAGCCTGAAGATGTTGAAGGGTGTGAAACCTTTAACGGTTCCGGGATTGGCGAGTTTGATTTCTCTGCATATACTGAGTCGCTTAAAAATAACCCGACAGATGTTGTAACCTTCCATTTGACACAGTCTGATGCCGACAACAACCTCAACCCTATCGATCCTCTTAACTACAATACTGTAACCAACACAGAAATTTATGTAAGACTGACCGATGCCAATGGCTGTTATGATACAGCTTCGTTTACACTTATAATTATAGACTGTTATTTTCCTGATGCTACAGTAGTCATAGAAGATGTATACAAACAATGTAACTCTCGTGTACTGCACATACATTATACCGTAAGCAACCTTAACGGAACCGATGTTCTACCGGCCAATACTCCCGTAGCTATTTATGCCGATGGTCAGTTGCTAACTGTTGTGCACACCATCAACACCCTCGAAATTGGCGAAAGCGAACCCGGATTTATAGAAATTACAGTACCTATAGGTATCCCTCTCGATTTTGAACTTAAATTAGTAGCCGACGATACCGGAAACGGAACAGGCATAGTAATTGAAACTGATGAAACCAATAATGAGTTTGCTCAGCCTGAAAACCTGCCACTATCTCCTGTATTGATCCAGCCGGATGATATTGAAGAATGCGACAGCGGCTTTGGTAATGCTACATTCGATTTCTCTGAATATGCTGAAACGTTAAAGAATTACCCTAACGAAGAGGTTACTTTCCATATTTCCCAACCGGATGCCGACCAGGATTTTAACCGAATATACAATACCTCAAACTATAAAATCGAAGTAAACCCAACCCGTATTTACGTTCGCCTGTTTAACGGAACCTGCCACACTACGGCTTCTTTCCTACTTAAAACAAAGAAATGTAAGCCGGTTACGCACAATTACATCACACCAAACGGAGACGGGCTAAACGATACTTTTTTTGTGGAAGGCCTCCGAAATGTATTCCTGAACTTTAAAATGAGCATCTATAACCGATGGGGCACGCTGATATGGACAGGAAATCATAACACTGCCGACTGGGATGGTATTGCCGACGTATCGAAAATAGGCTCTGAAGGTACCGAAGTACCTGTTGGCACTTACTATTTTGTACTCGAGCTTAACGATCCTGATTTCCCTGAACCGATAGTTGATTGGGTATATGTAACGAAGTAAATTCGTTGCTCATAAAGCCAGATGATATGGAGATAAAAGACCTCAGCCTTACTGAGATAACAAGCCTTTTTGATTATACGCAAAATGAGAATGCAAAATCGTGCCTTAACAAAATGATTTTTACTCCTCTGCATTCTTTAGAAGCTATTGTAGAAAGGCAGGATATCTTAAAAGGTTTTATAGTTAACATCGGCCTTTTTCAAAGCTATTCCTATTCCCGGATTGATTTTAGGGAGACGGATTATTTTATAGAAAAATTCAGCGATACCGAATACCTACCTGGCAACATAAAATTAAAGCTAAAGCTATACAAAAGTCTCTATCACGAATATCGCAGCAAATTTGTTCAGGTTGTGTTGATGCTGAACCGCCAGCATTCTTATATAAAGAACCTTCCAACAACTGCATTTCCTGATAACTATAAAAAGGAACTCCTTTCGATGGATGATTACCTGAGCAGCTACAGGCTTAATTATTATGAAAACCTTATCCGTGAAAACAAGCTAAGGACAAAACACATCATTGAGTTCTTTGGGTTAATATCTGAAAGTAAACGCAAAAAGCTCGAAATAGCCTTTAAAGATGCTTATATTAGGTTTGAAACTTATATTTCTATAGCAAAAGGCATCGTAACGAACAAATTCAGCTTCCCCGAAATTGGAGGCGCAACACTGTCTGTTAGGGATTTTTACCATCCCCTTTTAAAATCTCCTGTAAAGAATTCATTAGATACCAAAAGCAACGTCATACTGCTTACAGGGCCTAATATGTCCGGCAAATCAACCCTGCTGAAAGCAATTGGCATATGTGTATACCTGGCCAACATCGGTTTGGCTATTCCTGCCTCAACGGGAAAGGTTCCGTTTTACACTACTATCGATGTATTTATTAATTTGAATGACGACTTACAAAGTGGTTACAGCCACTTTATGACCGAGATACTGAACCTTAAAAAAGTAATTGAAAAAGCCGGAGATGGACATACCGGGTTTGTCGTATTTGACGAGCTGTTTCGGGGAACAAATATTGACGATGCTTTGGAAATAAGCAGATCGACACTAAAGGGCATGCTTAATTTCCCGAATTCCCTGTTCTTTGTGTCAAGCCATTTGCACCAGCTTACTCATATGGAAGAAATAAAATCGGGTAAAATAGCCTGTATGTACCTGGATTGCAACCTGAATAATGAAACTCCCGAATTTACCTATCAGCTTAAAGAAGGAAGCAGTGATATAAAAATAGGCCGTATCCTTTTTGAAAAAGAGAATATGAATGAATTGCTGAAATTGTTGTAGCGGTTTACTTTTTTTCCAATGCTGGCAACGACCATTTATAGTTTACAGCCATTAACCTGATTGCAATAATAACTCCAGAAACAACCAGATATATCACATCCTGAGGCACATTAAGTTTTCGCAACAGGAAGAAAACACATCCGCCTATAATGCATATGGTGGCATAAATTTCTTTCCTGAATATTACGGGTATCTCGTTACACAATATATCACGGATTACACCTCCAAAACAGGCTGTCATAGTTCCCAGTGCGATGCATATTACCGGATGCAGCCCGTTATCTATACCCTTTTCAAGGCCAATAAGTGTAAACACGCCTAACCCAATGGTATCAAACAGGAAAAGAGAAACCCTCAGCCTGTCGAGCTTTCTTCTAAAGATAAGCGTAACAAAGAAACCTGCAATGATAACGTATACCGAATCCAGATTTCGCATCCACCCGACAGGAGTATGCCCTATCAGGACATCTCGCAGGGTTCCACCCCCTACTGCAGTTACAAAGGCGATAACAAAAACCCCGAAAGGATCCATTCTTTTATTAATAGCGGTAAGAGCACCCGATATGGCAAATGCCATGGTACCAAGTATATCGAGAAGGGTAAACATTACATGTTACGGGTATAGTAGTTATAATCGTGAAGCACTGTATCAACAAACGCCATAGAGTTTTGGGATACCGATTTAATTCCGGTTACCTTTTCTATCTTATCCTGAAGTTTGTTAATCATGGCAAAATCAGCATTTTTAACGCTCATTTCATATGTCTCTTTAATAATCCTTACGTCATTATCGCTTAGCTTAATAACTAATGGATAAACAGGAACATAATTATCCTGGACTTCCTTAAGGATAGTATGATTTATATTGATGCTGTTTTTAAGGGTTATAACAGCAGTTCCTGCAGCCATATCGCCCAGTCTTTGATTTTTATTGTTTATGATCATGCTTATCAGCCCTATAAAGCTAAACGGAGGAGTTACCTCAATTATTCGCAATATCCATCGGATAAGGTAATCGCCAAAGCCGGCCTGATAACCATCAATCTTAATCACTTTTATTTTTACGATCCTCTTCCCGATAGACTGGCCTTCCATCAATGCTTCCTGCCAAAGTGCATAAAATAATACCGGTAATGATATAAGTCCCTGTACAGCATTCCACGACCACTGATCGTGAGGCATGTAATCGCCTATTCCAAAAAGGTCGAATATAATATAATACACAATCAGATAATAGGCTATAATTACCAAAGCATCAATTATATAGGCCAGCATACGCTCCCCTACTGAAGCCGTATTGAAATTAATATTAACATTTTGTGTTGTTGTAATAGATAATTCTGACATATTTTATATTTTAGCTTTGTATGAGAGAAGTTGCATTTATAAAACAAAATAAAGAAAAATGGCTTGAATTTGAGCAGGCTATTTTTGGTAAAGCTAAAAAAAATCCTGATGAGTTAGCAAGTCTGTATGTGCATCTTATCAACGACCTCTCGTTTGCGCAAACCTATTACCCTAAAAGTAAAACGGTTGTATACTTAAATCATCTTGCATCAATAACCTACCAAAAGATATATAAGACCAAGAGGGAAGATACCAACCGTATTGTTCGTTTCTTCAAGACCGAAGTCCCCCTTATCGTATATCAGAACAGGCGCTACATGCTTTATGCTTTTGCCCTGTTTTTCATTTTCACATTCATTGGGGTCATTTCGGCTGCAAAAGACGAAACTTTCACAAGGCTTATTGTAGGCGATGAATATGTAAACATGACCCTGGAAAATATAGAAAAAGGCAATCCTGTTGCTGTTTACAAAAGCGGAAGCAACTGGGGAAGCGCCATTGGTATTACCCTTAACAATTTAAGGGTTGGTGCTACTTCCTTTGTGTTTGGGGTTTTAGGCGGTGTAGGTACAGTCTACATACTGTTTAAGAACTCTGTAATGCTGGGGTCGTTTCAATATTTTTTCTATGAACACGGCGTACTCTGGAAAAGTGTAAGAGGTATCTGGATACATGGCTGTATGGAAATATTTGCCATAGTAGTTGAGGCCGGAGCCGGATTGATGTTTGGTGCGGCATTGCTTTTCCCAAAAACTCTTTCACGCATGGCTTCGCTTAAAATCGGCTTTAAGAACGGACTTAAAGTTTGGTTCAGTACCATACCGTTTACCTTTGCTGCAGGGATGCTCGAAGGTTTTGTAACACGATATTCTCCCGATATGCCTTTATGGCTTAACCTATTTATAATTTTAGGAACGCTTGCTGCCATATCCTATTATTACCTTGTATACCCTTTTATTGTAAACAAAAAAACCAAAAAGCATGTTCCAACTTTATAAGATCAGGAATTTTAACGCAATTATTAATGACACTTTCGGCTTTTTTAAAGCTGTGGGTAAAAACTATTTCAGAAATTATTTTATTATAAATGGTCCTTTGCTATTGATACTGATAGTACTTGGCTATATTTTCTTCAAAGTATTTTTTGAAGGTATTTTTTCAGGAATCAGTGGTTCGGGTCAGGTAAGTCCTGAATCAGCAGAAGTTGTAGAAAGTTATTTTTCAGACAATTTCGCAATGATGCTGGGTTTGGGTATTCTTACAGGTGTTTTAGCGTTAATAGCTGCTATCATAAGTTACAGTTATCCTGTGGTTTATCTTATGCTAATGGAGAAAAATGAAAAACCCGATTCTAAAGAAATACTGAATGCCCTTAAAAAAAAGATAGGCAAGGCTATTATTTTCGGCCTGCTTTCGCTGGTTACCTTTTTACCCTTAGCCTTGCTTTTAGGTTTGGTATCCTTTTTTCTGATCATCATAATTATTGGTATACCGGTAGTTTTTATATTTTTTGCAGCATTTTCATGTATGATTTACCAGTCATTCTATAACTATATAAGTACTGATGACGGTTTTTTCAGTTCTATGGAAGTAGGTTACAACAATCTGACCCGAAGCTTTTGGGCACATGCGGGAAGCACTGCAATATTTTATCTGATCCTTTATGTTGTGCAATTAGCAATAATGTTTGCCGGGACCTTAATCAACATGCTGTTCGGGCTTGTAAGTGCAGGTCCGGACCTTGAAAATCCCGATCCGCAGGCTGTTATGCAAAGCGTAAGCATTGTTATGATAGTAGGCTTTGTGATACAGACGATTGTAAGTTTTGTAATGGGAAATCTTATCTTCATTAACCAGGGGATGATTTATTACAGCTCTAAAGAGAAAGAAGATAACACAACACTTTATAAAGATATAGACCTTATCGGACGTGACTTTGAATAAATACATACTATACATATTCTTTATAACGGCAATAGTTTCGGCACAGGATGTTCAGATA
>QFQM01000717.1 GCA_003243255.1 Flavobacterium psychrophilum
GCACTGGCGATCGCCAAAAGCATGTGAAACGATAAAACGTTCACAGTACAGCATAAGTATCCTCCTTTTGTTTTTCAGAATGTTGATCGGTGATGAAAGTGTAATCGCAACATACGCAGTAGCGCAAGCTTTGAACGCCCAGCAGATTACAAGACAAATAAATCATGCAAAACTTAATTTTCTTCGCGTCGAAAGCTTGGGTTAATGATCACAATAACGATCAATATTCTCCGGTATCCTATCGCGCACTATTTTATTATTTGGAGAATAGATGACATGAAAAAAACAATGACATTGACGATGATTGCGCTGGGATGTTTATTTGTAAATGCACAAGCAAGTGAAAAACTAGCGGGTAATGAGATACTTAAAGTGCAAAAAGGTGGTGTTCCTGACAAAATTTACACGCAGAATAAACCGCATTTAAAGATTGCCACCTATAACATTGGTAAAAATGAAGCATCTGCTGATGTGGCGGATTTTACGGCACTTAATTCGGCAATTAAAAAAATTGATGCGGATATTATTGCTGTACCAGAGGTTGATAATAAAACAGGGCGCAGTCAAAAGATTGATCAACTCAAAAAAATCGCTGATGCCAATAAACTGTATTACGCCTTCGGTAAAGCCCTCGATTTTGATGGCGGTGAGTACGGGTTAGGACTGCTTTCCAAATATAAAATATTGCATACACAGGTGGTAAAATTACCGTCGGGTAATGCTGAACAACGCGTGGCGTTACTGGCGCAGGTTGACGTTCCTGGGTTTGATTCTGCTCCCATCATTATGGTGACTCATCTCGACTGGCAAAAAGACCCCACCATGCGTACGGAACAAGCCCGCTATCTGTTAGATATCAGCATTGGCGACGCGACATCAGATTTCCCGGATATCGCCTCCTCAATTAAGATCCTTGCAGGGGATTTTAATTCGACCCGGGATGAGCAGCCACTTAAAGAAATACGTTACTTTTTCAATGAAGTGACGAAAGAAGGAATTGATACGCGCAGTTGGCCAGCCGTTAATCCTGCGATCGATATAGACCATATTTTCACGTTTAAAGGTCAGAAGTGGAACGTCAAAAACCTGGAAATCCCACATAATTCGCCAGAGTTTACGTGGTCTACGGCGAGCGATCACCTGCCGGTTATTGCTGAACTTGAACTTTCAGAACAGTAATCTACATACAGTATTTCGTTCATCGAACGCTTAAAATTGCCCGGCAGACTCAGCTGCCGGGCAAACCGTCAAATAGAAGTACGACGGTAGTCGCGATATTCCGCCTGCCAGAAATTATCGTCAAT
>QFQM01000718.1 GCA_003243255.1 Flavobacterium psychrophilum
ACAGGCACTCCTTACAAGTCTTGCCCGCGAACCTGACAGTTCAAATGGTCGCAAGCGTAAGTTAAGTGCCCAATCTCTATATTTACATATAGGGTTGGGCCTGCTTATGCACCCTTTGTGACCAATGCCGTAAGGCATGGCTTTGTCAGGGCCAGCGGACAAAGGGGTAGAACAGGTTCCAGCCTTATGTGTTTAACCTGCCATCACACCTGATGCTACTATCTTTCTCCTCCATAGACTTGTGTAACAACAAAGATCAAGCGCTTACGCCACACTAATTCTTTACCTCGTTAATCACGTCTATGGCTGCTTCAACAACAAAAAGAAAGAAGCTCGCAAATACAACTGCGCAACCGTACGCAAAAGAACAGCAGGCGCTACAGGCAATCGCTGAATTCTTTGACAACCATGAACCACAGGAAGCAGAAGACCGCCTGTGGCAATGGCTGGTCGAAGCCCTTTCACGCGAGCACAGCATCTATAACAATGCGAAAGAACGCGCCAACCTGATCTTCTTTTATGAGAATGTAAAAAAACTGGTGCACAGTTTTTCTGTCATACACGAACACATAATGAACGTAAGAGCTTAGTAGTACCCGTTCCCGGGATGCCTGCTTTGTATGCCCCTTCATAAACATACAAGGTGAATTGAAAGACCTCCCGCAGCTCCACAGGCAGTCAAAATAGATGGAGGGCACTGATCTTATAAGGGGGATCGGCAGAACTTCCATCTGGTTGTGGGAGGCTTTCTTTTTTAATCCGTACACCTGTACCCGCTTGTGTGAGGAAATACCCGAAGCCGCAATCTCGTTTGCGGCTTTTTCCTCTATACCTTCTTCCGCTTAAAAAGAAACAAAATGTCAACCGTTTCTCCCACTTTCCAAAAGATTGAGCCCTCGTTTAGCCCTTCAACGTTGATCAGCTCCCACGACTCTTCACCAAGCTTATTTAAGGTAGTCATTAATTCCTCCTGGAAAGATTCACGTTTCAAATGTGTCCTGGAAATGTTTAGAATTTTATATTCGAATTTATCCATGCGTAAAGTGTAAGGTTCAATATGAAGGTATAACGCTACTTCGTCACATTCTTAAAATTAAGGTACTTTTGATTGATAATCAATTGCATACTTCACGCTTCCTTTTTTATTTCATGTTTGAAGGGTAGCATACTCACAGACAACCAATAGTTTATTATAGGATACAGCGTAGATACAGCGTATATAGAGCGTAGGTACAGCGTAGATAAAGCATATTTATTTAAAGACGCTGTATCTATAATAAAAGATATGTAGTACTTAATTATAT
>QFQM01000719.1 GCA_003243255.1 Flavobacterium psychrophilum
AGTAAAACGTGGGCCTTCGCCCGCCTCGAAATAGAGCCCTAATCCCATCGCGTCCGGGATGGTCAGGATGTCGGAAAAAAGAATGGCCGCATCCAGCTTGTAGCGACGCAAAGGCTGAAGGGTGACTTCGCACGCCAGTTCGGCATTTTTGCACAGCGACATAAAATCACCCGCCTGCGCGCGCGTCGCTTTGTACTCCGGGAGATAGCGACCAGCCTGTCGCATCATCCATACTGGCGTCACATCCACGGGCTGGCGCAGAAGTGCGCGAAGGTAGCGATCGTTTTTTAATTCGGTCATGTTTACAGTTCCTTATTGCGTCAGCCCGCCAGTGTAACACTACTCGTTCTTTACTCGTATTCTGCCCGGCACTGCGCCACCGTATCTTCAATCAAACGACGGGCAACAGTACCAGGCGGAGGCAGCAGCGGCAGGTCGTCGTAGCGGTACCAGCCCGCATCGAGCAGCTCTTTAGGATCGATAATGGAAGTGGGAACCCTGCTGTCTACAATGGTATGGAGTCTTCTTAGTTTGGAAAGTGAGTTGTCAAAAACCCTTACACTTGCTCCTAAACCGATGGCTGCTTTTGTAGCAAATTCTCCTACAATTCCTGCTCCTAAGATCACCACTTCAGCAGGTCTTACCCCTGTAATTCCTCCCAACATTAAACCGTTTGATAAAGCTAAAAGTTCAGAAGCATACAGAATGGATACCGTTCCTGCAATTTCTCCGACTAATCGTACCAAAGATAGTTGCTTATATTCATCAACTATAAATTCGAAAGCGATAGCATTTACTTTTTTCTCTGCCAGTTTTAGGAAATAATCTTTATCTCTCAGATTAATTTGAAGTGCAGAAACCAAATAGGTATTCGGTCTCATAAATTCAATTTCGTCTTCTGTAGGCGGGTTAACTTTTAAAATTAAATCCTGTCCGAATGCTTCTTTCGGATCGTTTGTAATTCTGGCCCCCGATTCAGCGTATTGTAAATCTGTAAAAAACGAACCTTGTCCGGCTCCGGATTCTATAATAATTTCATGACCGTGTTCTACCAAAACCTGTACAGCATCTGGTGTAATGCAGGTCCTCCTTTCATTAAGGCAGGTTTCTTTTGGAACTCCAATACTGAACTGTTTACCTTTTTTAATCACCTCAAGCTTTTCCGCTTTGGGGATCAGTTCCTCCTCAGTAAAAGGGGTGAAAATATTTGTAGTACTCATCTTAAATTATATCTTACAGATAATTATTTGTCAATTGAATTCAATAAGCAAAGATACATAATATTTAATCGAATGAAATTTCT
>QFQM01000720.1 GCA_003243255.1 Flavobacterium psychrophilum
ATTGATCAATATACGCGACAGGAAGCACGTTACATATTGATGGATGGCGTGGTAAATCCAACGGTCACATCATAATTAAGAAATAGGATAGGTAATGAAGAAAGTACTTGGTTTACTATTAATTATGTTTTTAACAGGATGCTCCACGCCAGGCAAACCAGCCTTTTACTACCCCTGGACACAGTACAAAACGGGCATCGATATTCAGCTGCCAAAAGATCCTAAATATAATGATGCTTTCCATGGGACTTTACGCCTCGACGACGATGGCGATTATGCAATGATCGTTATTTATAACGGCGGTAATGTGGTTACCCAATTCGGCTATGTCACGAAAAGCAATCTTGAAAACTGGATCACACTTTATTCTGGCTTCTTAAAATGGGATCCAAATGATTCAGGTGTAACAACAACGTTCACCATTCCTGATACAGGCTCAACGTTTAACAAAGAATACGATGTTGAGTATCGTGTTGTTCAGAGCAAAAAGCTCTTTGTCATTAATAAACATAGCTCCGGTACTTGGTTTATCGACTTCTCAGAGATATCGATGGACGAGGCAAATGTGCAGAAAGCACTGGATGTCTATGAAGGATTACGAGGCAAGCTTAAGTAGCCAGATGCTGAACCTGGTCTCTTGTAAAGAGGCCAGGGCCATATCAATAAAGAGTGGCGTCAATAGTCTCTCCTTCTGCTTTTCATAATCGCAACATCAATTTTAATTTTTTAATATTTTCATCATCCGGAACCTGGTGTATGTCAACACAGTAGCTCTCTTCATACTCTTCAATTATTCTTTGGGCCTCTCCTCTACGGTTTCGGCCATTCATCCATAACTCATCTCTGGCATCCTGACCTATTCTCATCATGTCATAAGAGCTAATATGCGGTGGTGAGTGGCCAAATATAGCCGTGACACCGTTTTTTTCGTAATTTTCTTGTGCCAGGGAATTACCTATCTCATTAACTGCCAAACCACACTTTAGTAATTTTTTAACTTTCGTTTCCTGACTATCACAACCCTGCAAAACAAACAAACCCGCTATAATGATCACTATTTTATATATTTTCATCTTTCGCCCGAAAAATTCATATAAACTCATTACGAAGTGATCAATTCCGACAGACATTTATGTCCTCATAATGAGGTAAGCATCAGACCTCGGTTTAGTCACTTTCGGGATAACTGTATCATCTGGAATGCTTACAAAACAATTCAATATAATCAAAAGCATTCTTATGCTGCTGCAAGTGTGATTAGGGTTGTCAAAGAAAGCTATTCTTATTTCAACCCATTCACA
>QFQM01000721.1 GCA_003243255.1 Flavobacterium psychrophilum
TAACACATCAAATCTCACCGCTCATAGGGTGGGTGAAATGGTTAGCAGAATCTAGGGGTGAATGAATCCGGAATAGTCAATGGGATGGAAACAGGACAGAGTATTAGTTTTTATTTGTGCCGGACAATTCCTAGATGATCGACCCGAAAAGAAATTCTACTTCGACAAGGACGACAATATTTTCTTTAGTCTGTATTTGCAGAACAGCGACTATAAAGTATTTCATAGAACTCCTTCTAACCTGACAAAGGAGCTTGAAGAGAATCTTCGAATAAAGATTGAGAAAGTAAGAACGAATTCGCGTAGCATAATTCAAATACAAAAGGCGGACAAGAAATTTGACTATCCACCAAGCATTCCTGCAAAGGTCGAAGAAGAATTCAAATTGAAATGGGTGATAGAAAAAAAGATGGCTCAATTTGCATTTCGGTTCTTGGAGGAAAATAAGATTGATCTGGAAACGGCTGACGTGATTGAACTGTATTGACAGAGGTAATAAAACTAGCTGCTAAAAGTGCATATCAATAATGCCGGCAGAGTTGATGATTAATTATAAATTTGGTCTGCCGGCACGCTTTATATGCGAACGTAAAGCCAATGGGTTTTGATGTATGCAACGCGATGGTTGAAAGCAGGAGTTGTTCAGCAAGATGGTTGTTATGTAAGGCAGGGTGACGGGTACACGCTCGTTTTTGGTTTTGTGTGGACTGCTAGCTGGGTTTGGTCAGCTAGGAAGGATCTTAATGAAGCGAAAAAGATCATCGAGCAATCTAAGGTGACAGATAAATTAATCCCTTATGTGAAAACTGATGCGGGTGGCTCTTACTTCATTGAATTCATGGTAACGAGGCAAGGCAATAAAGAGGTCATGAAGGTCGCCAAAATCGATAAAAACACGATCCGTGTCTATTTGGGAAAGGATAGCATATCTGCAAAATAAATTGATGCCAAAATGGAGAAGCGTCACATCATTCAATTTCTGGAGCAAAAGAAGAAGGGCGTTTACAATTTAATTGTTCGGATGTATAGCAATGAGGTTACTTCGAGGGGGTAACAATGGCTTTGGCCATTATTAAAGAAGACTTGGAAAAAGAGGCGGGATCCCCTGTCTCTCTCCATTACTTCAGCCTTGCACAGGCCATCTTAAGGTATAAGAAAAAGAACGCCAAAGCGAGTTTATCACCTTCGCTGAGAGGAGAAATTAACAAGCATGACTTCAAAGATCTGTATGAGTTACAGGATCATCAATTAAGTCCAGGAAGCTTCAATCGTAATAAAGATAAAGCAAGTATGTCCAAGG
>QFQM01000722.1 GCA_003243255.1 Flavobacterium psychrophilum
CTATCATGTATTTGATTTATACAAAGTACATCAGGATGCTGAATTGCTAGATATCAAATTTGTTTCGCCAGATTATTCGTTGAATGGTAAGAAAATTCCTGCCTTGAACTTTTCTGCTTCTAAAGATATCAACGGGGTAGTAAATATTTCGATTGTAAATCTAGATGCTACTAAGGAAATCTCATTAACTACTGATTTGGGAGATTTAAAATGGAATGATGTAAGCGGAGAGCTACTGACTTCTGCTAATTTAAGCGACATTAATACATTCGAAAAGCCAGACTTAGTCAAGCTGCAGAAATTTAGTAAAGGAACGAAAAACGGCAGTCAGTTGCTCGTTAAAATACCTCCACATGCCATAGTCAACTTATCACTCAAATAACATGCGATTTAAAAGCCTAACCTCATTTTTAATACTGTTTTTGTTTTCCTGGGAAGTTGATGCGCAAAAAATAGAACAACAAACCATTGCAGGAAATGGTTGGGCCAATAACTCCGTAAACACGGTGATTTTCAGGAAAAATGCGTTAACTACCTTTAAAGATTATCAATACACGGCCTATTACGATCATGAACAATATGTGGTTTTGGCAAAGAGAAAACTTAACAGTTGGCAATGGGAAGTCTCGAGGACGGCTTTCAAAGGAGATGCCAATGATGCACACAAATCCATCAGTATCATGGTTGATGGGAAGGGCTTTTTACACTTGGCTTGGGGTCAGCACAACAACAACCTCAACTATGCTAAATCAGTTGCACCACAAGTCTTAGCAATGGGCAATAAGGAGAAAATGATTGGCAAAGAGGAAAATAAGGTAAGCTATCCAGAGTTTTATAAATTGGCCAACGGTAAGCTATTGTTTTTTTATAGAGATGGTGGATCTGGCAATGGAAGCCTGATGATTAACCTTTACGACTCCAAAGCCAAAGCTTGGAAAAGAATACAAAATAATTTGATCAGTGGAGAGGGAAAGCGCAATGCCTATACCCAAACCACGGTTGATGCAAAAGGCGTCATCCATATATCGTGGGTGTGGCGAGAAAGTCCAAACGTGGCGAGTAACCATGATTTATGTTATGCAAAATCTAGCGATGGCGGCATTACTTGGCATAAATCCACGGGAGAGAAGTATACACTGCCAATTACCCTCGAAAATGCCGAGTATGCCCTTAAAATTCCCCAAGAAAGCGAGTTGATCAATCAAACTGCCATGGCTACGGATGCGGATGGAAATCCTTTTATTGCTACCTATTGGCGTCCACAAGGCACGCTTGTTCCACAATATCATGTGGTT
>QFQM01000723.1 GCA_003243255.1 Flavobacterium psychrophilum
GTGACGAATCTATTTTTCTCGCTGGTGATTTTTATAAGTGAATGAAGAAGGCGTGTCCATGCCTGTGAGGAATTTTTTTATCCTGAAGGGAAATAAAGGTTGAGTTGCTGCTGCGCGCCTGCATCACTGCGTCAGGGCCGCCGTCTACGCCCTAGAGTCGGGCGTAGGCGAACGGCTGGGGATCGACCAGCGGTGTGCTGCCGTCGATCAGGTCGGCGAGCAGGTGGCCGGCGCCTGGCGCGATGCCGAAGCCGTGGCCGGAATAGCCGGTGGAAAGGAACAACCCTGGCAGCTTCTCGACTGGGCCGATCACCGGAACGGCGTCTGGGGTGACGTCCATGACTCCAGCCCAGCTTTGCGCCACGCGCATCCGGCGGAAGAAGGGGAAGACTGCCGCCAGCGCATCGCGTGCTTCGTCCAGGATGGCTGGGGAGGGCTGCGGGTCGAGAATCCGGCAGCGTTCGAAGGGGCTTGCGCTGTCCATATCCCAACGCCTTGGCTGGCGTAGCTCGTCGAGGAAACGACCGTCCAGGCGCAGGCGTACTTCGCGAAACTGCTTGCTCAGTGCAGGCAGAAAATCGCCCAGGTAACGGAAGCTGTCCGGTGTGATCGGTGCCAGGTTGCCGTTGCGCTGGGCAATCGTATAGCCGCCGTCGGCGCGCTTGCGAAAGGCATAGCGGCTGGCGCCCACGGCCTGTTCCGGGCCGCCGGCCATTGGCGCGGTGCGTAGCACTGAGGCCACCACTTTCAGTTGCGGCAGGCGCAGGCCTAGATTGGCGCAGAACAGCGTCGACCAGGCGCCGCCTGCCAGCACCACGCTGCTGCAGCGCAGCCGACCTCGTTCGCTGTACAGGCCCGTGACCCTGCCTGCCGTGATATCCAGCCCCCGCACCGCACAGCCGGTGACTATGCGTGCGCCCAGGCGCTGCGCAGCGCGGGCGAGCACTGCACTGGCGCGGTGCGGTTCGGCGCGGCCATCGCTGGGTGTGTACAAGGCGCCGCTCCAGCCGGCGGCGGCGCCTTCCGGCATCACCCGCCGCAGGTCGCTCCCTTCTAGAAGGCGTGCCTGCACGCCATGCGCACGGGCAGCCTCCATCCACGTCGCCTGCTGTTGCAACTGCTGCGGGTTTTCGCAGGCATAGAGCACGCCGCTGCGGCGAAAGCCGAGGTCTTCGCCCAGGTGCGCCTGCCAGCTGTCCCACAGGCGCAGGCTGGCCAGAGCCAAGGGAATCTCGGCCAGGTCGCGGCCCATGCTGCGGCACCAGCCCCAGTTGCGTGAGGACTGTTCGGCGCCA
>QFQM01000724.1 GCA_003243255.1 Flavobacterium psychrophilum
CGCGTGGTGTCGGTGGCTTCACGAATGCGCTCAGGCGAGGCGCCGGAGCCGGCCAGTTTGTCCGGGTGATGGCGGCTGAGCAGCCGCCGGTAGGCGCGCTTGATCTGCTCAGGCTCGCTGCCTTCATTGACGCCCAACAGCCGCAGCGCCTCCTGGTAACTGCCGCCAGCCGGTGCTGGCTGCTGACTGCGACGCGGCGCGTATTCCTCGCCCAGGCTATCGAGCCGGGTGCTGTCCCAGCCGAGCCACTTGCCCCAGAGCAGAATCAGCTCATGCTCACTGGCCGATACCCGTCCATCGACCCAGGCCATGCGCCAGCAGGCCCGCAGCATGGCATCGGCGCGCTCACGCTGACGCTGCAGCGGCGCACGCAGGTTGTCACGCCCGGTCTTGCCACGGGCGAAGGCCTCGATGGCACGTCGCTGAGCCGCAGCGTCCAACCCCAGCCTTTGCATTTCCGAGCGAGCCTGCTGGATATGGCTCTGCACCACCCGGCCGTCGCTCTTGGCCAGACGCCCCAGCATCAGAAACAGCAGGTCGTCATCCGACGGCGCCGCACGACCGCCCAGACGCTCGCGCAGGTTGTCCCAGCCATGCAGGCGCAGACGACGGTCCAGCACCTGCCCGAGCAGACCGCCCAGCAGAGCACCCGGGATGCTGGCCAGGGCGAGCCCGGCTGCTGCCCCGAGCATGGTGGCCGGCCACAACACCTAGCGTGCCTCCTGCAGCAAGCGCTCGACTTCGGCCAGGCGCTCGTGCGTACCGACGTCGACCCAGCAGCCGCCATAGTGCTCGCCGCTGACCTGCCCGGCCGTGATCGCCTCACGCAGCAGCGGCGCCAGCTTGAAGGCGCCTGGAGCACAGGCGGCGAACAGACGCGGGTGCAGCACGGCGAGACCGCTGTAGGTCAGCCGCTCGCCTGTCGCCTCACCGTCACGAACCTGACCCGCCGCCAGAACGAAGTCGCCCTGCGGGTGATGCGCCGGGTTATCCACCAGCACCAGATGCGCCAGACCGGCGAGCGGCTCGCGCAGCGCGGCGAAGGCGTAGTCGGTGAAGACATCGCCATTGACCACCAGAAATGGCTCGGCACCCAACAGCGGCAGCGCCTTGAAGATGCCGCCCCCCGTTTCCAGCGGCTCACCTTCGGGGGAATAGACGATACGCACGCCGAAGCGCGAGCCATCGCCGAGGTAGTCCTCGATCTGCCGGCCTAGCCAGGCGTGGTTGATCACCAGCTCGGTGAAGCCTGCAGCAGCCAGGGCGCGGATGTGGTACTCGATCAACGGC
>QFQM01000725.1 GCA_003243255.1 Flavobacterium psychrophilum
CTGAAAGTGAATATGATCTGATATCAGCCGATTCAGAACATAATTATGAACTTCGTTTTTCATCAAAGATGGCTTACGAGATAATTCGGGATAGCATATATATCATGACTGCATACCGTAGTACTGGCGAGCAGCGTGTGGATGAAATCCTCTGGATTTGTTCGGAAGAAAATCAGGAAGACCTTTGTTCATTTACGAGTTGCTGCAAAATAGCAGGTCTTGACCCATTCGAAACCCGAATGGAAATCCTGCACGAGTGGTCTGGTGAATTGGCTAAGCAAGCAAGTCTGATTGCGCGTCATCACTTTACTGCTCCCACTAATATGGAACATGTTGCATCCCAACGTATTGGATACGAAAAGTACAGAAAAGCGTTTTATCACACTTATCCTAAAGAGGCTGCAAAGCCGATTAGGGATAAGCCTCTGTAAAAATATAAACGCTGACTTCGGTCAGCGTTTTTTTCGTTCCGCGCTGGAGACTAACATGAATATTTTAAAGCATGATTTCGACAGTTCCTCTGAACAGCGACAAGCGGGTTTTTTGCTTAATCAGTTGGAGGATCTAATAGGGTTTATTGCCACGAATGAGTTCAGGGTTACTTCAATCAATCAGTTCATTGAGGTTGAGGCATCTGAGCTCATGGTTATTAGCCTGTGGCATCCAATGTGTCCCGATATCACTGAGGTTCATTTCTTACGTGATATGGATAAAAAGTGGTGGCCCTACAAGATATATGAACTCATGTCTGATATAACGACCCAAACTCAATTTATTCCTCTTGTAAATCAATAAAGGTGACATCGTGATTCATTATTGGGTTAAAGCAATACCCGGTGAGACTAGCATCCTCGATCCTCTTCGTCATAGCGTCCTTGCCATAAAATATTTGGATGGAGCACCATTGCTTTTTCAATGGCCTCCTGAAGAAGGATGGACGTTCGAGATTCTGGATAAAATACAGCCACGCGGGGTTGAGTTTGGGGCCAATGCATATATTAATGATGTATGGATTGGCACTACAGAATGGTAATATTTTAAAGACTGAATGTCTGGAGTCTCATTTCATGGATATCCCATGCATTTTGTTTACATCAAATAGTCGGCATTATGTAATCACTGAAGACTCAGTTATCGCTGCCTGGCCATCACGTTCTGATAAAGAAAGTGAGACCCTTCAGCTTAATGACGGTCGGATTATTACGGCGAAAAATGTTCGGCGATTTAATTTCATCGATATTCCAAAAATTGAAAGCCTGACGGCGATTGATGATGGAATTGTCTTTTAAC
>QFQM01000008.1 GCA_003243255.1 Flavobacterium psychrophilum
AAGAAATGCATCTACTTCTTCAGGAGTCATAACGCTCTCAACGAAAGTATAAGCTCCTGTTTTTGGAGATTTTACCATCTTGATAGCTTTAGTTAACCTCTTAGAAGCTGTTTGTAAAGTTGCTACGGTTTTCTTTGCCATGACTTATAAATTATTTAATTTCTTTATGTACAGTCACACGTTTAAGGATAGGATTGAATTTTTTAATCTCTAACCTGTCTGGTGTATTTTTTTTGTTCTTAGTAGTAATGTACCTAGAAGTTCCAGCAACGCCAGAAGCTTTGTGCTCAGTACACTCTAAAATCACCTGGATTCTATTACCTTTCTTTGCCATCTTGCTATATATTTATTAGGTAAGGATTATTTAATAAATCCGTTAGCTTTAGCTTCTTTCAAAACTGCAGCAATACCATTTTTGTTAATTGTCTTGATAGTAGAAGCGGCTACTCTAAGTGTGATCCACTTATCTTCCTCAGGAAGATAGAAACGTTTCTTCACTAAGTTTACACTAAACTTCCTTTTAGTTTTGTTCATTGCGTGGGAAACATTGTTTCCAACCATCGCTTTTTTACCGGTAAGGGCACAAACTCTTGACATTATTTCTCGCTTTTATATCGTTATTCAAATTCAGGGTGCAAAGAAAAGAAAAATAAAATGATTACACAAACATAATCAATTAGTTTTTTAAAATTTCATGATAAATCTTTTCCAAAGCTTTGTTAGAAGCCCTTTCAATAACTTTTTCACGGGGCTGACCCAGCTCTAACTTTTCGCTATACACTCCTTTAGGGGTTGCAATACCGATAAAAACAGTACCAACTTCAACCGCAGAATCACCTTTAAGCGGCCCTGCATTTCCCGTTGTTGAAACAGCATAATCAGCACCAAAAAGCTGGCGGGCTTTTAAAGCCATATTCTCAGCCACCTGGGCACTCACTACACTAAATACATCTATCAGTTGCTGTTCAACCTTTAAAACATTCACCTTTGCCTCAGTAGCATAAGTTACGGCGCTACCTTTAAAATAAGCGGAAGACCCCGCCACCGAGGTTAGCATCTGGGCTATTTTGCCTCCAGTGCAGCTTTCGGCAACGGCCAAGGTTTTACCTTTTTGTTTCAATAATTTACCCAAAACCACCTCAATGGTTTCTCCTTCATCAAAACCTACAATAATATCACCAATAAGTCCTTTTAGTTTTTCTGCTTCCGCATCAACAGCATTTTGCAAAAAGGACTCATCATTACCGCGGGCACTCAAACGAAGCCTTACTCTTCCCGGATTAGGCAGATAAGCCAGCTTAATAAATTCCGGCAGGCTATTTTCCCATTCTTCTATACGCTCTGCAACAAGACTCTCACCCTGCCCGTGCGTGATTATAGTTTTATGAATATTAAATGGCCTTTCGAACTTTTCTATCAGAGCAGGCACGACCTCATTATCAACAACATATTTCATTTCATAAGGTACTCCCGGCAATGAGATAAAAACGGTATCTGCACGTTCCATCCACATACCCGGTGCAGTTCCCACCTCATTACTGAGTATTTTGGCACGTGATGGCACTAACGCCTGATCCTTGTTCATTTGAGATGCCGGCCTTTTCATTACTTTCTCAATAAGAGCCACAACATGGGCTTCCAAAGCTTCATCCCGAACCAGATGATCATCAAAATATTCGCAAAATGACTCTTTGGTAACATCATCTTTAGTAGGGCCAAGACCTCCGGTAACAAGCACAACATCTACCCTGTTTTGGTAATATGCCAACGTTTCAAGAATATGCATTCTCTCGTCACTTATAGATCGCGTTTCATAAACACTGATACCAATCTTATCAAGCGCTTTAGCTATATATGCCGAATTAGTATCCACTATCTGGCCTATCAGTATCTCATCACCTATGGTAACAACAGCTGCTTTCATTATTAAAGGGCGTAATCTTTTTTAAGTTCTTTTACGGTCTTAGCAATATAATCTTTAAGGCTTTTTACAGTATCCTTAATTTCCTTCCTTTTACCTCCGGAGCGGCTCCAGGTCTCAATAGCCACAACGTCTTCATAAGCGAGGTCCATCCCTAACAAATCAAGTGTCGGTTTTATCTTATGGGCAGCATGGTATACTTTCTCATAATCTTTCTCCTCAAGTCCTTCCCTTATACTTACAACCTCAACCGGCACTTCTTCAAGAAAAAGCGCCACAATCTGTTTTGCAAACTCGACATCATTGTCTGAAATTGCATATACTTTCGATAAATTATAGTATAGCGCCATTATTTTACTTGTATCCTGAATAATTTTTTCCCTTCAATAAACCCTTCCAGTACATCATCCGGACTCACTTTAGCAACACCTTCCGGCGTTCCTGTAAATATAACATCACCCGTTCGAAGGGTAAAATATTGCGAAACATAGGCTATTATCTCATCAATCTTCCACAACATATGTTGCGTATTACCTCTCTGAACCACATTATCATTACTGGTAAGCTCAAAGTTAATATTATCCAGCGCAGCAAATTCTGTTTTTGAAACAAAATCGCCTATAACTGCCGATCCGTCAAAAGCTTTTGCTTTTTCCCACGGCAGCCCTTTTTCTTTAAGCTTTGCCTGTAGGTCACGGGCTGTAAAATCGATACCAAGCCCAATTTCATCATAATATTTATGCGCAAATTTGGCATCGATATATTTACCTACCTTGTTTATCTTCACCAGCACCTCCACCTCATGATGTACATCATTCGTAAACTCAGGTATCACAAACGGAAACTGCTTTTGCACTACCGCTGTATCAGGCTTTAAGAAAATAACAGGTTCATCAGGCCTCTCATTTTGCAGTTCCTCAATGTGTTTCACATAATTCCTGCCTATGCAAATTATTTTCATTCTGTCTTTGGGGAAATTATTAAGCCAATTTATTATTTAATTTTCTAAGCTTTATTGCCGTTAACACCTTTTTGGTATACAACGGAAAATCAGCATTCTGAATCCATCCAAAATAGCCCGGCTCCTGTTCAAGCACCTTTTCTACTTTTGCTCCTTTATGCTTACCAAAAGTGAATATTTCTTCACCGTCTGCATCAAGCACAATAAAACCGGCAAAGTCAACCACCTTTTTACGGGTAGTATATTCCGAAAGCAATTTCATATCGTTCTGAAGATCATCATAGCGTTCAAGCTGCGACTTTAATATTTCATAAGTAGCGTTGGTATCCGCTTCTGCCGTATGGGCATTATCAAGAGTTTTTCCACAATAGAACTTATAAGCAGCACTAAGTGTACGCTCTTCTTTTTTATGGAAAATAGTCTGCACGTCTACTGAGACCCTGTTTTTCATATCAAAGTCAACACCGGCACGAAGCAATTCTTCAGCCAGTAAAGGAATATCAAACCTGTCGGAATTGTATCCTCCAAGGTCTGAATCTTTTATCATGTTATGAATGGTATTAGCCAATTCCTTAAACGTAGGCTCATTAGCTACCTTATCATCGGTTATGCCGTGAAAAGCAGTTGTTGCAGGCGGTATTGGCCTTTCCGGATTTACCAGCCAGGTACGGCTTTCTTTGTTCCCGTTCGGAAACACCTTAAGTATTGATATCTCCACGATTCTATCCCTTGAGATGTCTGTACCGGTTGTTTCCAGATCAAAAAAACATATAGGCTTATGCAGCTTTAGTTCCATAAATAAAAATTGTATAGGAGAACAAAGATAAGAGTAGATTGCTTTACAACCGAAATTTTTAGCAATAAATAGAACCCAATTTGTGCTTAATTAATTGCAATCCCATCTAAAATCAGCGGTTTCGTAGTTTTGTTTTTTATAGTCAAAATGCCACCACTCATGATTATAAGGCGTAAAACCAGCCTTTTTCATAATGTTGCGCAAAATCTTCCTGTTTCGTCTGGCCTCTTTACTTAAACCGTCAGCATCATAGTGAGACTTCTCCGTAAAATCATCAAAGGGAGTGCCCATATCCAGCAGATTACCATTTTCATCAGCCAATGACAAATCAATAGCACGACCACGGTTGTGATTCGACCCTTTGCCCGGAGGTGCCACATAACGCGGATCGTTTACAATATCATACATTACCTTTTGATAGCCATAAGGACGATAACAGTCGTATATCACCAAAGTATAGCCTTTATCTTTTGCAATCTGATTCGCTTCCTCCAGAGCCTCAGCTACTTCAGGACGTAAAAAACAACGTGCACACGGATAGATTTTCTGATGCATAAAATTAGCGGTATCAGCATACGCCATACGATTCTGAATTCCCTGAGCTTCAAAATTCACCTCAGCCCATTCTTTTACGGTATCCTGAACCATTGTTTTTTCGCTTTCGCGGAAATGCATGTTTTTCGGCGAAATTGACAGCGAACAAAGTATTACAGGAAGTGTTATATAACAGAATATTTTCATACTGAAGATGTTGTTATTACAAATATAACAGAAGCGAACGGCAAGACACAAAAAAAGCCGGAAAATCTCCGGCTCATTATTATCAATTTAAATTCTAATCTTCCCTGCTTCCGTCATCAGCCATACGTACCAGTTTAGGGGTAAATTTAGCCACTACATCAACGAGGTCGGTTTGTGAAGCCATAACAGCCTCAATATCCTTATAAGCCATTGGGGCTTCATCCCTTCCGGCACCAATAAGTGATACGCCGTGGTCTTTAAGCACCTGCCTCATATCGGCTTTGGTGATATTTTTTATCGCCTGCGTACGGCTCATCTGCCTTCCCGCACCATGCGAGGCTGAGTTAATTGCTTCAGTCTGTCCCTTACCTCTCACAAGGAATCCCGGAGCCGTCATACTTCCCGGAATGATACCCATAACGCCTTTACCAGCCGGTGTAGCCCCTTTTCTATGCACTATCACTTCTTCTCCGTTCAGGATTTCCTTCCAGGCAAAGTTATGGTGGTTCTCCACTTTGGCTAACACCTCTGCACCCAAAGCTCTTTTCATCTTATCATGAATCACCTGATGGCACGCCGAAGCATAATCACCTGCAAGGTTCATTGCAATCCAGTATTCCTGACCCTCCTGAGAGTTAAGATCCAAATAGGCCAGGTTGGCAGCCTCTTTAGGAAGTTTGGTTATATCTTTTGCCAGTTTTGTATAATGCCCTGCAATCGTAGCACCAAATCCTCTCGAACCCGAGTGCGTAAGCAATGCCACATAACGGCCTTTATCTATACCCAGCACCTCATCTCTTTTATCGAACTCAATAATACCGAATTCCACGAAGTGATTACCACCGCCTGATGTTCCTAACTGCGACCAGGCTTTATCATGAAGTTTTTTGATGAAAGGCGCAATATTGAATTCGTTTCTATCCAACACCTCATGTCCTGCTTTATACTGACCATGATACCCATGACCTGCGCCAAATTTGGTATGTGCGATAAGTTCTCTTTTATATTTGGCTTCATTTAAAAGAAAATGTTCTTCAGGGATATCATAAACCGACAACGCCATTCTGCACCCAATATCCACACCTACACCATAAGGTATAATCGCATTTTTTGTCGCAAGCACACCTCCTATCGGTAGTCCGTAACCCTGATGCGCATCCGGCATTAAAGCTCCGGCAACAGTTACAGGAAGTCGCATAGCAACATCCATCTGATCCTTAGCCCCCTGCTCAATATGAGATGCTCCATAAACAGTATAAGCATCAGCTATTTCTTTTAAAGGAATTGTTTCAACTACAGGCGCATTAGCCTCTTCTATCATGGCAGAAGCCAACGCATCCAACACCTCATCATCAAGGAAATTCTCAGGATAGTCTTTCACTTTTTTAAAAAGCGCCAGCACCTCTTCCTTCGGCTGATCATTGTATTTTGAATTAGCCAGTTTCAACGCTTGCCCTAATACTTCTGTTTGTTTATAACCGATATTCAATAAATCGGTTCCGTTTATTATAGTTTCCATAATCAGTATGGTTTGAAATTTAAAATTAGTTTGTTTTATCGTAATCTTTTGTAATTAAAAATTTAAAAGAGGCAATAACTGCCGGGTGTGAAAGTTTCTTTGGACGAAGTAACACCCTGACAACGGCACTCTTTTTTATTAAGAGCTATAACTAACAAGTGGTTTTTACTTCGGGATTCGAACCCGATTTTGCCAACCAAACGGAGTAACACTTATTAACGGCATCTCAATATTTTTATATTTTCAGGAGCAAAAGTGGTGCAGGTATTTTTTTATCGGGGCCCGTCATTGCCGGAGTCGAACCGGATAACCTTGCCGCACTAAACGACTACGCTATTCCTCCCCTGGGTTGAGACGAAGTATCCCGCACCTACGGCATCCTGTATATTTTTATAAACTCCCGCCGCAGCATGCTAAACGGGAGAACTTCCATAACGTAAGGCAACAATTTTAAGACAGTAAGAAAGATGTTTGCTCTACCAGCTGAGCTACACCGGCTAAACCCTACCCAGTGATGGGAATCGAACCCACGACGCAACGAAGTAACTCTCTTATACGACACTTACTTTCTCTTTTGCACTCTCCCGCAACATCCTGTGGCTACGGGAGACTTCTGCAATAACTCAGACAGGGTAAAATTCGAAAAGGCCTTACTAACGTGTGTTACCAATTAAACCATGCTTCTTTCGAAACAGCCGGACTCGAACCGACAACGCGCTACCTGAAACGAAGAACTCCTTATCTACGACACCTGTCCTTGCTTTTTAATATTTTAATAAGCTCCCGCATCCGCATGTTTACGGGAGCACTACACCCATTGTTTAAAAATACAGGGCAAAAAACGAAAAGGGACAGATCCTGCTCTAACCAACTGAGCTACATCCCCAAATTTTTTTCCTCTGGTGGAGATGGCGGGACTCGAACCCGCGACCCGGGCATTAAAAGTGCGAAGTAACCCTTCTCTACGGCACCTGTTTTATTTTACAACACCATACTGTTTATCTTAGTCAGTGCATTACCTGCATCTTCCATAGAAAAAAGCACATCAAATATCTTGTCGCTCCAGCCTGCTATAAGGTATACATCGTTTCGACGTACGTCAAGCGGCTGAACACCATGACCGGCAAGGTCAAACAAATACAATTTTGCATTTGGTGCAATGGCTTTATAACGGTTCCATGAGTTTTCAAAAGAACTATATGCACCTCTTGTATCATACATCTGCACATCGGTAAATAACATCACCTTATCCGCTTTATGTCTTCTCTGTATTAAGTCCTCTATCACAAGGTAGCCATTGGTAGCATAGCCTACCTCGCCTTCCCTACGGTAGAATTCCATAACATTGGCAAGCACATTTCGTTGCGGCATATTGATTATTTTCCATCGGTCACCAAACATACCGGTCGTTACATTTTTGCACTGCGACTGCATAAGCATGGCAAGCATAAGACCTATATCATACAACTGCACTTTACTTTTGGCCGATACCGGCTGCTGCATCGAACCCGAAACGTCTGCTGCGATCACTACCGAAGTATTATAACCGAAACCTTTTATGTTTTTGGCACTATGCATCACGGCATCTTCAAGCGCATTTAATATTGCCGAAGTGTAACCGGATTTAAGGTCTTTTATCTCCCTGTATGCCGAAAGGAATCGGAAAGGCAATTGTTTTGAAGTCATAACCGCCTTTTCATTGGCTATGTACTCTCATACCATTTGTATATGCTTTGCCGAAACTTCAGCTTCAATAATATTCCTTAAATTCCTCATCAGCGCCATGTAGCCTACCTTCCTGCTCTCTATCAACTCACCCCATTTGGCGGCTACAGCTCTTTTTTTCTCTTCTGCATTGGTAAATTTTGTTTTACCCAATTCAGACAATTCCGTCTCCCATGTATAGGGTGTTGCCAAGGTATCGGCAGCAATTTTATTGAATATCTCTTGTTGCGATACATCTTTTGCTTTTGGGTGAACCAAGAACAAGGCATCTCTTAATTTCACATCTGTCGCACGGTTATATTTGGCAAACTGATACTCATCAAACTTATTGAAAGATACCACAAGGCCTTTCTGCACCTGTTTAGACAATCGGTTAAGTTTTTTAGTTTCAGTTCGCTTGTTGGCAATCTGGTAATAGGCTAGTAACTCGGTAATCTCATCAGCACGCTGAATAACATTGCTAACAGTCCTGCTCACAACATCAGTACCCGATGTCTGTTTTGCCAATTCTACCGAAAGTACCATCGGCACAGAGCGCAAATACATTTCTGTCCTTGCATACACTGCAAGTCTGGCAACAAACTCAGCATCACATTTAGCCATAAGATTTTTAATTCTTTCAAGCCTTTCGTTACCCGACTCGTAAAATGAATCATTCAATCCGGTGGTAACCACAGCAGAGTATAATTCAAGTTCCGGTGTCATCTTGTACGCTTTTGCACCTTCATGATTTACTGTTACGTTTTTTTGCCTGTTTAAAAAATTGAATTTCATAATACGAATCTTTTTAGGTTATTATCTTGTTGTTTGTGAGGAGAGTAATTGTTGTCTCATCCTGACATTGCAAAGATGCATGTGCATGTGCGCAGTGAAAATGCGCAGTAATAAAAATTTTGGAAATATTTTTAAACATACTGTAAAACAATCACTTAAATTCAAAAATAATTTCAAAACAAACCAATAAAACTTTTACTGCGCAGATACATTGCGCAGTAAAACGATTTTTTACTTATTTTTGAAAAGCATTTTTTGCTAAAAACAGTCAAAATCAACAAAATGGCTACAAACAAGCTTGCGCTGCTGCGCTATAAAACCATAGATGAATGCCTGAAGAACCGTTTCAGGAAATGGACGCTGGACGATATCATAGAAAAGGTGTCTGATGCATTATATGAATATGAAGGCATAACCAGCGGTGTGAGCAAGCGCACCATTCAGGCCGACATTCAGGTGATGCGCAATGACAGCCTTGGCTATAATGCTCCTATTGTAGTCACCGATAAAAAATTCTACAGCTACGAAGACCCTGCATACAGCATTACCAAGTCACCCATAAACGATGCCGATATGGAGAAGATGAAAGAAGTGGTAAGCGTACTCAAGCAGTTGAACGGGTTCAACTATTTTGACGAGATGAGCGAGCTTATTGCCAAACTGGAGAATAACGTAAACAAATCAGCAAAAAAGACTGCCAATTATATACAGTTTGACGACAACAAAAAGCTTAGGGGTATTGAACATATTAACCCATTATACCAGGCGATTTTAAACAAGACACCTCTGCTTCTGGAATACCAGTCCTTCAGAGCCTTAAAACCGTCTAAAGAAATTTATTTCCCTTACCTGCTCAAAGAACACCGAAACCGCTGGTTTTTGGTCGCCATGAAAAAGAAATATCCTTACCTCATGACATTAGCACTGGACAGGGTAATTGAATTCCAACCCTTAACCAAAGAACCCTATGTAGAATATACAGGAGTTAATTTTGAACGTTATTTTGACGATCTGATAGGTGTAACCAAATCACACAGAGACAGAGCACACAGGGTAATATTGCAATTCGACAAAATGAACGCCCCTTATGTTATAACAAAACCGCTTCACCATTCGCAGCAGGTACTGAGCGATAACCAGGATGGTATTATTATCCGTATTGATGTAATACTGAATTTTGAACTTGAAAAAGAGATATTGGGCTTTGGCGAATGTGTAAAAGTATTGGCTCCAAGAAACCTTCAGGCAAGGATAAAACGAAGAATTGAAGGTGCAGCAAAGCATTATAAGGAAGAAAGCAAAATACAAGACAAATAAAAAACGCCTCCGATTTGGAGGCGTTTTTTTATGTAGAAAATTTATTCCCTTAATAATCCCTGTTTACATCAAATGCTTCAAGGTATTCAGCAACACGCTTAACGAATGATCCTCCAAGAGCACCATCTACCACACGGTGATCGTAGCTGTGCGAAAGGAACATTTTCTGGCGGATACCGATAAAGTCACCATCAGGCGTTTCGATAACAGCAGGTACTTTTCTGATTGCTCCTAATGCAAGGATACCTACCTGTGGCTGATTGATGATCGGTGTCCCGAACACGCTGCCAAATGTACCAACATTAGTTACTGTATATGTACCACCCTGAGTATCGTCCGGCTTAAGCTTACCTGCTTTTGCTCGGTTACCAAGATCGTTTACAGCTTTCGCCATACCCACAAGGTTAAGCTGGTCTGCATTTTTAATTACCGGAACAATCAGGTTACCGTTTGGCAGAGCGGCTGCCATACCTAGGTTGATGTTTTTCTTTTTGATGATGAATTCTCCGTCAACAGAGATATTCATTCCAGGGAAGTCTTTAAGCGCTTTGGCTACAGCTTCCATGAATATCGGAGTGAAAGTAAGCTTCTCGCCTTCTCTCTTCTCAAATGTATTTTTAACTCTGTCTCTCCATTTTACAATGTTGGTTACGTCTACCTCGATGAAAGACTGTACGTGAGCCGATGTTTGTACCGACTGCACCATATAACCAGAGATAAGCTTGCGCATACGATCCATTTCAACGATCTCGTCGCCACCGTTAACTGATACCGGAGCCGCTTTAGCAACTTCTGACTGTTGGTTGTTGGCTGCCGGTTGTTGGATTGTTTGTGGTGCAGCAGCTACAGGTTGTGCAACCTGTGCAGGCTGGTTTCCACGATTCTTAACGTAATCCAATATATCATTTTTGGTTACTCTTCCTTCTTTACCTGTGCCGTTTATAGCCTCAAGCTCAGCAAGAGAGATACCTTCCTCTTTTGCGATGTTTTTCACCAATGGCGAATAGAACTTATCAGAACCTGAAAAATCTACAGGAGCAGCAACCGCAGTCGCAGCAGCCTCAACCGATTTTTCGATCACCTGAACATTTGCAGCTGTAGTCTCTTCTTTTGGAGCATCTACAACCACACCGCCTTCAGTTTCAATATAAGCAATGGTCTGGCCCACCTGAACCACATCATTAACATTAAAAAGTATTTCAGTAAGTTTACCCGATACTTCAGACGGTACTTCTGAGTCTACTTTATCTGTTGCGATTTCAAGCACAGCTTCATCAGCTGAAATGTGGTCGCCAACATTTTTCAACCAATTTGTTATTGTTGCCTCTGCAACGCTCTCACCCATTTTGGGTAATTTTAGTTCAAATTTTGCCATATCGATAACCTAAAGGTAAAATTACTATTTCAGCTTGCGAAATTAATAAAAAAAATGACCCATCGCTTTTTTTCATATAATTATTCGCCTACTATATCGTTTTTTCTTTTTATCACAATCCTTCAAATACAATCACCTCTCCCCTGTCATTACTGCTGTTACTGCCAATAATAAACATTGAATCAGCCGGACGTATTTTAAAAGTGAATCCCGTTGACTTTTGGCTCTCCATAAAAGCGATTGCATCCTTAAAAGCAATACTCTCATTATCAAACACCACCTCCGCTTTTTTATTCTTAACAAATACCTCGCTTAGCGATTCTACCCTGTCAACAGCCTTTTGCAGTTTTTGCTCCAATACCAAACGCAACTGTTCATTTTTTGAAACCAACACATAATATTCCGGAGTCTTCACAGGAACTGTCTTATTCTTTTTTATTGTAGCAAAAAAGAAAGCCCCTACACGCATCATCACGTCAAACATTGGTGAACGCCTGAAATGCTTTTTGTAGAAAAACTGCATCGCCTCACGGAAACGCTTCATGTAAGTACCGTCTTTTACAGTACTCTCTCCTTTATAATGTATCACCGATGTATCGGCAAGATAATAGTTGCGAAGCTGCTTTTTCAACACGGTGTAAGACAAGTCAATATCGTCGCTGTACATAAAGCAATCCTCATCAAAACCACCCACATCAAGATACACTTCACGTTTCATAATCATAAACGCACCAACAAGGATATCTACTTTCCCACTTTGGTTTTCGTTTAGGTGCTGCGCATAGTACCTGTTGAATATTTCCTTTCGGGGTAACAACTTATAGAAGCCACCTATTTTGGTAAAAGCCACCCAGGGCGTAGGCACTCCGCGTTTACTCTCCGGCAAAAAGCTTCCTGTACCGTCAACCAGCTTAACACCTGCAATACCAAAATCTTTTTGCTCTTTGACAAAAGCCAATGCTTTTGCAAAAGTATCTTCAGCAACTACCGTATCAGGATTAAGAATGCATACATACTCGCCTCTAGCAGCCGCAACGCCTATATTATTCCCTTTGGGAAATCCGGCATTATCTTTATTTTCGATAAGTTTCACATCAGGGAAACGTGCCTTCATCATGGCACAGCTATCATCGGGAGAATTGTTGTCAACTACAATTATTTCAGCATCAATATCCTTTACAGCCTGCTGAACGCTCAGCACGCATTGCTCCAGAAAATAGCGGACGTTATAATTGAGTATGACTACAGAAAGTTGCATTTGACAAAGATAGCAGAATTTGAGAATTTCAAAAATTCACATATACCATAAGGGCTTAAAAAAATAAAAGCGCCCCTTGAGTGGGCGCTTTCATCAACTAACTAACCAAATCCAATCATTATTTATGAAATCTCAATCGATCTTTTTGCCTGAGGCAATGCTTCTTCTTTTTTAGGTAAGCTTAAATAAAGTATACCATCAGTATAAGTAGCGTTTATTTCGTCGGCTTTTACATTCTCAGGCAATTTGAACGACCTTTTGAATGAAGCTGTACGGAATTCTCTCCTTGTAAACTTACCTTCTTCTTTTTCAATTGATTCAGCTTTGGTTTCAGATGAAATCGTCAGCATATCGTTATCAATCTCAATATTGAAGTTTTCTTTTTTAAAGCCGGGAGCAACCAGTTCAAGACTAAAAGCTGCTTCACTCTCTTTTACATTTACAGGGGGAACCAAAGCATGAGCTACCTGAGTACCACCTAAAATATCTCTGAAGAATTGATCCATTACAGGGAATCCGTGTGCGCCGTTACGTTTTACTATATTCATAATATTATCTTTTAAAATGTTTTGTATCAAATATTTGGTTAGTGTTAGTCAACTTTTATTCCAATGTTATTTTTACAGACAAAATGTCGCTTTGCATGTCTTTTTGTCTGAAACAACCTTTTTAAGCGAATAAAATTTATATTTACTTCACCAAAACCAACCGACAAATGGACATCATTAAAAAGAGGATTCAGTCAATAGACGTATTGCGAGGCATCATTATGGCAATCATGGCATTAGACCATGTTCGCGACTTCTTTCACATCAATGGAATGAACGGCAGTCCCACTGATATGGATACCACTACGCCAGCCTTGTTTTTCACACGCTGGATCACTCATTTCTGTGCTCCGACCTTTGTTTTCCTTTCTGGAACATCCATTTACCTGCAAAGCCTTCGCAAAACCAAAAAGGAACTTGCCTGGTTTTTACTCACGAGAGGATTGTGGCTCATTTTTGCAGAATTTACACTGGTAGGCTTCGGGTGGAGCTTCAACATATTCTTCAATTTCTTTTTTCTTCAGGTTATATGGGCTATAGGCTGTAGTATGGTAATAATGTCAGGATTGATTTTCTTCAGGTATTGGATACTTCTCATGATCGGGACACTACTTACCCTACTTCATAATATTATGGATTACATAATAATAACCGACAGCAGCCTTGATGTAGCCGCCAATTTTTTCCTGATTACCGAATTTGAACCTTATGCAGTAGGCGGCGTTCGTATTATGACGGCATACGCAATTCTTCCATGGACAGGAATCATGCTATTGGGATACGGAATAGGAAAATGGTTCAATAGCGAAGTCAGGCCGGAAACACGAAGAAAAGCCCTCATAACCACAGGAAGCCTGCTTATAATTCTATTCATAGGATTACGATTACTGAACAGTTATGGCGACCCAGCCCCGTGGGAAACGCAGCGTAACGTCACTTACACATTCTTATCCTTCCTGAATGTTACAAAATACCCACCATCCCTTCTGTACACCTGTATGACGCTGGGACCTGCACTTATAGTATTAGCCCTGATAGAAAACATTCAAAACCGCTTTACCACCATCTTTAATATATTTGGACGCGTACCGTTTTTCTACTACCTGATACACATATATATTATACATATACTATGCACTGCCCTTTTCTTTGCAGAAGGCTATTCTTTTGAAGACAACTTCAAGTTACCGATGAGTTTTGCATTCAGGCCTGATAACAATTTCGGATTTTCACTTGACATTGTATACCTTATATGGATATTGGTTTTAGTCTTGTGTTATTTCCCTAGCCGATGGTACAACAACTATAAGAGCACACATAAACATTGGTGGCTTTCTTATATATAGTTACTGGTTTTCGGTTGTTAGTTGGCGGACTTTTGAATTACACAATTAATTCTTTTTTCAGCTTCAACAAGTGGTATACCGTTATAATAATCATAAACAAGAGGATGGTCATGACTTTGATGGGGCACAATTAAAGGGCGAAATCCATTTGGCTGCAAATATACATCAACAGGTATTGACAAAGTGTTTTCATACCCTTCAAGATTATTACTTGTCCAGCCAAAATACCCACCTTCTCTATTCTTATCATTATAATTATCCTGATAATCTTCAAAGCTCTTTTCACTTAAAGAAACCCAAAGACCATATTCCATATCTCTACAATGACCATGCACTGGCATTTTAAGAACCACCCTAATGAACCTATCAGTCTGATCATTGTGCCTAATGACACAAAAATCGGAGCTTAATTCAGCAATCTCATTTTTAGCATCATCTGACAAAATAGAATAATATACCGGAGCATTATAACCTAAACTAGGCCATTCGCTGTGTTCCTTACCACAGCATGAGCATACAAATTTTGGGTCAACAGATTTTGAAGTAAATAACCCTTTAAGCTTCTTTAGCATAATCAAACATTAAGAATCAAAAATATAAATTAAAACACAGAAGACATAATACCACACGAATTCATAATTCGTAATTTTAAATTCATAATTAATAAGTTACTTTTGCACAAAACAGCATACAAGTGAATTACCTTTCAGTAGAAAACATATCCAAGTCATTCGGGGAACGCACCCTTTTTGAAAACCTATCTTTCGGAATCAATAAAGACCAGAAAATTGCTTTTGTAGCAAAAAACGGCACCGGCAAAACCAGTATCCTGAAAATCATTACAGGAGAAGACATGCCCGATACCGGACAGGTAGTAATGCGTAAGGAAATGAAAATGGCTTTCCTGTCTCAGGAACCCAACCTTAACCCGGAACTGACGATTGAAGAAAGTATTTTTGCTTCGGATAACGAGATACTGAAAGTAATCGAACAATACGAAAAAGCACTTGAAAACCCTGCCGACGAAGAGGCTTACCAAAAAGCTTTTGAACGCATGGATATGCATAATGCATGGGATTTCGAGACCCAGTACAAGCAAATTCTTTTCAAACTGAAGCTGGAAGACATAAAGCTTAAAATCAAAAATCTTTCAGGAGGACAGAAAAAGCGTGTTGCCCTTGCAATTATCCTTATCAGCAAACCGGACCTTCTAATTCTGGATGAGCCTACCAACCACCTCGACCTTGAAATGATCGAGTGGCTGGAGAATTATTTCGCCAAAGAGAATATGACACTGTTCATGGTTACGCATGACCGTTTCTTTTTGGAGCGAGTTAGCAACGAAATCATCGAACTTGAAAATGGCAAGCTGTATCAATATAAAGGCAACTATTCTTATTATCTTGCTAAAAAGGAAGAACGCATCGCTGCTGAAAATGCCAGCATAGACAAAGCCAAAAACCTCTTTGTAAAAGAACTGGAATGGATCCGACGTCAGCCAAAGGCACGTACCACCAAATCAAAATCACGCCAGGATGACTTTTACGTAATTAAGGAGAAAGCACATAGCCGCCGTAAAGATCATCAGATGGAACTGGAGATCAATATGGAGCGTATGGGCAGCAAGGTTGTAGAGCTTCATAATGTTTCTAAAAAGTTCAAAGACAAAACCATCCTTGAAAACTTCAGCTATAACTTTAACCGTGGCGAACGTATAGGTATCATCGGGAAGAACGGAACAGGAAAATCAACCTTCCTCAATATACTTACCCAAACCATACCGCCGGATGCTGGAAAAGTAGTTGTGGGCGACACCATAAAATTAGGCTACTATACCCAAAGAGGAATCAACCCTAAACCGGAACAAAAAGTAATTGATATCATTAAAGAGTTTGGGGAATATATTCCGCTGACAAAAGGACGCATCATATCAGCAGCACAGCTATTGGAACGCTTCCTTTTTGACCGCAAGAAACAATATGATTTTGTAGAAAAACTTAGTGGAGGCGAATTAAAACGTCTTTACCTGTGTACTGTCCTTATCCAGAACCCTAACTTCCTGATTCTTGATGAGCCAACCAACGATCTTGACATTGTTACTTTAAATGTATTGGAGAACTTCCTGCTGGATTATCCGGGCTGCCTTTTAGTCGTTTCGCACGACAGGTACTTTATGGATAAGATCGTAGACCACCTGTTCGTATTTAGAGGCGAGGGAGAAATTGAAGATTTCCCGGGCAACTATAGCGACTTCCGTGCATATGAAGACAGCGCAGAACCAGCTAAAACTGAAACCAAGCCGGATAGTGACAACAAAAAAGCCTGGAAACAGGGCAATGTAAAAGCCGGACTGACATTTAACGAACAGAAGGAATATCAAAAGATAGAAAAAGAGATAAAAGACCTTGAACGCGATAAAGAAGCAATTGAAAAACAATTCTCAGATGGTTCAATAGCTGAGGGCGACATTGCTAAAAAAGCAGACGAATTACAGGTTATCCTAAACAAAATAGATGAAAAAACAGAGCGCTGGTTTGAACTTAGCGCTAAGATGGAAGAATAATAGTTGTGACTGCGACTGAAAACTTATGGCAACACTATCATACAATTCATTTCTTTGGAACTCGGTTAATTTACACGGGGTACACTCACCTTTTGTCTTTAAAACAACAAAAGCACTAACTACAAAAACGAATGTGGCCGTTAAAACCGACAACCCACGTGCCTTAAGCCAGGAAGCGACAGAAATTCTATGCAGGATATTAGTAAATCTAAGATGTGAAAAACTCGTTGCTCTTGGTGAAGATACCGCCGCCATTAATCAGTTGATACGAAAATGCGGAGAAGAACTGAACTTGAAACTTTGGTTCCTTTCAACATTTGCACCCATAACCGGTAATGTAGACCTGGTTTACATCTCAGCACTGGAAAGCGAAGCCATATTACCCCAGATAGAACGACTTCTTCCTAATATAGGAAGCAATACTGTTTGCGTAATTGGTAAAATACACAATTCAGCACAGGCAGAATACGACTGGGAAACACTTAAAAAAGATCCGCGAATAACTGTTACGATTGACACCTATCATTTAGGGCTGATATTTTTCAGGCCGGAACAGGCAAAGGAACATTTCATGATACGAACCAAAACATCAAAGGTTTCCGACTTCCTTTTAGGAGCCAGAAACCTTTGGGGATTGCTATACTAACAATCTTAGTTGTTGCGGAGCGCGTGGGCAAGTTCTGCCTTAGTCATTTTAGAACGGCCTTCAATACCTACTTTTTTTGCCTCATCATAGAGACTTTGTTTGGTACGGTCTTCATATTTTCCCGCTTTACCTCCACGGTGTTCAGCACCTTTACTGTTGGCTATTCTTGCAGATTTCTCTTTACTGTAACCTTTCTCTCTTAGGGCCTCATACTGGTCTTTATCCTTAACCTGCGGACCCGGTGATTTTCTTCCCGGCATGATTCATAGGTTTTATATTATTCATATCTAAGTTACTAATCCTGAAGAGTAACAGCGTTAACCAGCGGTTAAAATAGCCTTTACTAAATCACAAAAAAAGGGTACACAGAAATGTACCCTCTTTTACTCACACAAATTTATAAAAAACCTTATCTCTTTCTTAGTTTGCTTTGTCTTTAGCATCCTGATTTTCCTCACCTTTAGCCGTCATACGTTCCCAACGGAATTTAGGTGCAAATTTCAGTTTAATACCTGCAATTTTACGGTTATCTTCAGCGCTAAGACCTTCTTTTTCCACAGTATTTTTACGGGCATCAAGAGCCTCATACCATGCTTTTACCTTATCAAGATCCTGTCTTGAATATTCGTTTTTCTCTGCGTCAAAAGTTTCATAGAATTTTTGATACACACTAAGGATGTTATCTTTATTCACCCATGCAAATGTCATATCATTACCTACAACATTACCCGGTCCGAATAAAGCATCAGACAGTGCATTTCCTGCCGGAGCAGCTGCAGCCTCTGCTTTTGCTTTAGCCTCAGTTTCAGCCTGCGTTTTCACACCATCATATTTTGCTTTGCTGTCATTTATTCTTTTTTGTGCATCTGCATCGTTCTCAAGTTCAGCAAGAGCTGTTTCAGCTTCAGCAACCCTTCTTTGATACTCTGCATCAATTGCAGCCCAGTTAGCAGCTCTTTCTGCAGCATCAAGGTCGTTGATTGAGTCAACAAACACTACATAGTGGTCAACTTCAGTTTTTGCCATTTCTTTTTTCTCGTCTTTGCAAGATGTAAATCCTGCTGCTATCAGGACAGCGCCTAATGCTAAATTGAATCTTTTCATGGTTGTTTTGCTTTTATGTTACTTTGATGATTCAAAATTAGAACAAACAACAACACATATCTTAATTCATTAAGAATACTTTAATACACTTAACTATCAATTAAGAATACTTAAGAATTCCTTAACTTTTTAAGAAATTCCGCTTCAGGCTAAAAGGCATAAAAAAGGCTCAAATTAGATTTGAGCCTGTATATGCTAAAGACTATGAAAGGTTAATCGTTGATTGCAAAGTTTTCGGTCACTTCTCTTCCTGAGACTGCATCTTTCCCGTAGAAGTTGATAGACGACACAGAAGTGCCAAGCTTATTGCAGAAAAGGAACATCCTCTTAAGATGTATCGTTTTACCATTAATATGAACACTAACACGGGGATTATTTTCACCGCAAAGTTTCAGCGTCATTTTTTTAGACGGATAAGCCGCCAGCGTAAAATCGAACGTATTGCATCCGGTTTTGGTGAACTCAACTCCATAAGCCATCTTACGCTGCATATTGGTAAGTTCTTCTTTTATCCCTCCTTTTTTGTAGTTGATTCGGTATACATGTATAGGATCAGCATCCTTAATAGCTTTCGATGCTGTGAAATTAGCATCATACACAAAAGTGTTATGATTGTTGGCATGCTGAATGTAAAACATTCTCGAAGGGCAATCCGGGGGTACCGGGTAACCATCCTGAAGTGGGCACATAGCCAGCGAAATCATAACCGATACGAAGAATATAATATTTTTCATAAGCCTTTGGTTTTGTGTTATCTAAAATTAAAAAAAATATCACTAAAACGTTAGCGAAAACTTAAAACTTTTCAACTTTAACATCGCAAAGCTGTTGACAACGTGTTAATTGGCAAATACTTAAGACTTTATTATAACCGGCGGGCGTACATTTACCCTA
The DNA here is from genome assembly GCA_003243255.1 of Flavobacterium psychrophilum. The sequence goes on from QFQM01000008.1 coordinate 19,489, forward strand.
ACAACTAAAAACTCATACTATCATGGAACGCCGGGTATATCATATTTTACAAAACGGCCTTAATGGCTGGAAGAGCATGCTTGAGCAATCAGGCAGGGCTTCGGTTACGGGAGCAAACAAACAGGATGTAATAAACCGCACTATTGCAATTGCAAAGAGCTACAGTAAATGCTCGGTAGTGATACATAAAGTGGATGGCAGCATACAGGAAGAAAGAACTTTTCCGCGTAGTGCGAGCCCGGTTTAGAGCAGGATATAAACAACCGATCTATTATAATTGAAAACCATTCGTTTAGGCGGGTGGTTTTTTTATATATTCGCAAAAATGATTTCCAACCATGCAAACTAAATCTACTACTGATAAAAAAATCAAACAAGCTTCTTCTTTTCTATTATTGACGGCATTCCCGGCAATGCTCAATCCTTCAAAATTTGGTTTACTTATAATTCCATCAGCTGTAATAATGATATACTTAGCTGTCAAAAAATATAAAGAAGATAAAAAAGCAGGAATTGAAAGTTCAAAATATGGACTAATGATAATCATTCTCTCAGTTGCTATAGCAGGTATATTGTTTGCTACCATATCAAACTACCTTATCAGTATAGGATACTACGATTAATTACTAAACATCTTCAGACATCCGACTCCTGACTTGGGACAGAACCAAAAAATTCCTTACTTTTAGGCCTCAAATCATCAATCATGTCAGAACCAATAATTGATATTAAAGGTATCACACGAAATTTCCCTTTGGGAAGCGAAATTGTAAAAGTTCTTAAAGGCGTAAACCTCTCTATAAATAAAGGAGAATATGTAGCGTTAATGGGGCCGTCAGGTTCAGGAAAAAGTACACTCATGAACCTTTTAGGATGCCTCGACACCCCTACAGGAGGAAGTTATATATTAAACGGAAAAGACGTTAGCCGCATGGCAGACGACGAGTTGGCCGCCATACGTAACAAAGAGATAGGTTTCGTTTTTCAGACATTCAACCTTATGCCCCGAACAACAGCTTTGGACAATGTTGCACTTCCTATGGTATATGCCGGCTATAAAAAGCCGGAACGTAATGCCCGTGCCACTGAAGTTTTAAAACAGGTAGGCCTTGAAGACCGTATGGATCACAAACCCAATCAGCTTTCGGGAGGTCAGCGCCAAAGGGTTGCCGTTGCCCGTGCGTTGGTAAACCACCCTTCGATCATCCTTGCCGATGAGCCTACAGGTAACCTGGACAGTAAAACCTCGGTAGAGATCATGAAGCTCTTTGGTGAAATCCATGCTAATGGCAATACGGTAATACTCGTAACCCATGAAGAAGACATCGCTGCCTATGCCCACAGGGTAATCCGCCTTCGCGACGGCATCATAGAAAGCGATAATGTAAATCCTAATCCGCACAAATAGTTCTCAGTTTACAGTTTACAGTTTACAGCTTCGCGCAACAGACTGTTAACTGTGAGCCGTTAACTGTAAACTAATAAAAATGAAAGTATACACTAAAACAGGCGATAAAGGTACTACTGCCCTTTTTGGGGGTACGCGTGTCCCGAAACACCATATACGCATAGAAAGCTACGGTACTGTAGACGAGCTTAATTCACACATTGGGCTTATCCGCGATCAGGATATTAACCCGAATTACAAGAAAATACTGGAGAGAATACAGGACAGGCTGTTTACTGTAGGTGCCATATTGGCAACAGACCCGGAAAAATCAGTTTTGAAAAACGGAAAAGACAGGCTAAACATCCCTAAAATTTCCGATAACGATGTAGAACTCCTTGAAAACGAGATTGACAGCATGGAAACCGAACTGCCACCGATGACGCATTTTGTGCTTCCGGGCGGACATACAACGGTGTCATATTGTCACATTGCAAGGTGCGTTTGCCGCCGTGCAGAGCGTCTTTCGGTACATTTACATGAGTTAGAGCCTACCGATGAGATGGTTTTAACCTACCTGAACCGACTTTCTGACTACCTTTTTGTCTTGGCACGAAAGTTGTCCCATGACCTGAAGGCTGATGAAGTGAAATGGATACCGGAAAAGTATTAGTTTACAGTTAACGGTTTTCAGTTTACAGTAGTTAGCAACCTAGTAAACAGTACGATTTTTAAAGGTCAAACCCAGGAAACTGTAAACTGTGAACTGCGAACCGTAAACTAAAAAACACGTTCTTAATTTTTTAAATAAAATAAACAAATTTTTACTTGGGAATTTCAGTAGAAAATTTATTTTTGCATAAACTTTAATCGTTTAGAAGATGTATTGGACATTAGAATTGGCATCATATTTAAGTGATGCTCCGTGGCCTGCCACCAAAGATGAGCTAATTGATTATGCCATCAGGACCGGTGCTCCTCTTGAGGTAGTAGAAAACCTTCAATCCATTGAAGACGAAGGTGAGATCTATGAATCGATGGAAGAAATATGGCCGGATTATCCAACCGACGAAGACTATCTTTGGAACGAGGATGAATACTAGGAAAAAATAAAATTCAATTGAAAAGTCTCTTCCATGAGGCTTTTTTTTTGGCTAAATTTGTATCCTATTACAGTTAAATATAAGTAATTACAGAATAATGAGTTTAATAAACAGCATTCTTAAAGCCTTTGTAGGCGATAAGTCTCAAAAGGACGTTAAGGCCATACAACCGCTGATCAATAAGATCAAGTCGTACGAAAGCGCTTTGGCTCAGCTTAGCCACGATGAGCTAAGGGAGAAAACAATATATTTTAAAGATACCATCCGTAAGGCCCGTGCCGAGAAAGATGCTAAAATAGCGTCTTACCTGGAAGAGGTTGAAAAAATCGAGGATATCGATGCAAGAGAAGACATCTATGCTTCTATCGATGCTCTTGAAAAAGAAGCGTATGAGATATCTGAAAAAACATTACTGGAAATTCTTCCTGAAGCATTTGCCGTTGTAAAAGAAACTGCAAAACGCTTTAAAGAGAATACATCGGTTACGGTAAAAGCTACTCCTAAAGACAGGGAGCTTTCTGCAACAAAACCTTATATTGTTATAGAAGGTGATAACGCAGTATGGGCTAACTCATGGAATGCTGCAGGTAAGGAAATTACCTGGGATATGATTCACTATGATGTACAGCTTATAGGTGGTATTGTTCTGCACCAAGGTAAAATTGCCGAGATGCAGACGGGTGAAGGTAAAACCCTTGTGGCTACACTGCCGCTTTACCTTAATGCCCTTACCGGAAATGGTGTTCACCTTGTAACCGTGAATGACTACCTTGCTAAAAGGGATAGCTCATGGAAAGCTCCGCTTTTCGAATTCCACGGACTTACAGTAGACTGTATCGACAATCACCAGCCTAACTCTGATGCCCGTAGAAAAGCCTACGCAGCAGATATTACTTATGGTACAAATAACGAATTTGGTTTTGACTACCTAAGGGATAACATGGCACATTCGCCAAACGATCTTGTACAACGCAAGCATAACTATGCTATTGTGGATGAGGTCGATTCAGTACTTGTTGATGATGCGCGTACGCCGCTTATCATTTCAGGTCCGGTACCTCAGGGAGACCGCCACGAGTTTACTGAACTTAAACCAAAGATCGACAACCTTGTAAACCTTCAGAGAACATTAATAAACGGTGTGTTGGCAGAAGCCAAAAAACTAATCCGCGAAGGCAATACTAAAGATGGTGGATTCCTGTTGCTTCGCGCACACAGAGGTTTACCTAAAAACAAAGCGCTTATCAAATTCTTAAGTGAAGAAGGTGTTAAGCAGCTGCTTCAGAAAACAGAAAACCAGTACATGGCCGATAACAATCGTGACATGCACAAAATTGATGAGGCACTTTATTTTGTAATCGAAGAGAAAAACAATCAGGTAGAACTTACTGATAACGGTATACAGTTCCTTTCTCAGGATACTGACAGCCAGTTCTTCGTGCTTCCGGATATCGGAACAGAGATTGCTTCTATCGAAAAACAAAAACTTTCTAAAGAAGAAGAAGCTGAAGCTAAAGAAGAGCTTTACAAAGATTTCTCAGTAAAGAGCGAGCGTATCCACACATTAACTCAGCTGTTAAAAGCTTATACCCTTTTTGAAAAAGATACAGAGTATGTTATCATGGATAACAAAGTACTTATCGTTGATGAACAAACAGGACGTATTATGGATGGCCGTCGTTACTCTGACGGACTACACCAGGCTATTGAGGCTAAAGAGAATGTAAAAATCGAAGCCGTTACGCAAACATTTGCAACCATTACCCTGCAAAACTACTTCAGAATGTACAGTAAACTTGGTGGTATGACCGGTACTGCTGTTACTGAAGCTGGTGAGTTCTGGGAAATATATAAACTTGACGTAGTTGAGATCCCTACCAACAGAGGTATTGCACGTAAAGACGAGCAGGATCTTATCTATCGTACTATGCGTGAGAAATTCAATGCTGTAATCGAAGATGTAACTGCGCTTTCTGCAGCAGGAAGACCGGTACTTATCGGTACGACATCGGTAGAGATATCAGAGCTATTGAGCCGTATGCTTAAGATGCGTAATGTTCCTCACAACGTACTGAATGCGAAACTTCACAAAAAAGAAGCAGAGATCGTTGCCGAAGCCGGTAAGCCGGGCGTTGTAACTATTGCAACAAACATGGCAGGTCGTGGTACCGATATCAAGCTTACCCCTGAAGTTAAAGCAGCCGGTGGTCTTGCCATCATAGGTACAGAGCGTCACGATTCACGTCGTGTTGACCGTCAGCTACGAGGCCGTGCAGGTCGTCAGGGTGATCCGGGAAGCTCTCAGTTCTACGTATCTCTTGAAGATAACCTGATGCGTTTATTCGGTTCTGAAAGAGTTGCCAAGATCATGGACCGTATGGGTCTTAAAGAAGGTGAGGTTATCCAGCACTCTATGATGACCAAATCTATTGAGCGCGCTCAGAAAAAAGTGGAAGAAAACAACTTTGGTGTACGTAAACGTCTTCTTGAATATGATGACGTTATGAACGCACAACGTGAGGTAGTATACAAACGCAGAAGACACGCCCTTTTTGGAGAACACCTTAAAGTGGATTTGGCGAACATGATGTATGATACTGCTGAGCTAATCGTTGAAACAAACAAACCGGCTCAGGACTTTAAAAACTTTGAGTTCGAACTTATCCGTACATTCTCTATCAGTTCTCCTGTAACGGAAGCTGAATTTGCAAGACTATCTGAAAGAGAGCTTGCAGGGAAGATATATAAAGTAGTTCTTGATCATTATAACCAAAAAACAGAGCGAAATGCTGCTGAGGCTTTCCCTGTAATCAAAAACGTATACGAAAACAACAATGGCCAGTATGAGCGTATCGTTGTTCCGTTTACTGATGGTATTAAAACGCTTAACGTTGTTACCGATCTTGAGAAAGCTTACCAAACCGAAGGCCGTACACTGGTTAAGGATTTTGAGAAAAACATCACTCTTGCTATTGTTGACGAAGCGTGGAAAAAACACCTTCGCAAAATGGATGAGCTGAAACAATCGGTTCAGCTTGCGGTTCACGAACAAAAAGACCCACTTCTTATCTACAAATTCGAAGCTTTCAACCTGTTCAAGAAAACTATGGATGGTATCAACAGGGAAGTAATTTCATTCCTTTTCAAAGGTGACCTTCCTTCGCAGAATCCAAACAACATTCAGGAAGCAAGACAAGAGGTAATTCAGGAAAATTACACTGAGTCTAAAGACGAAGTACTGAATACCGATGAAATGGCTGCACAGGCACGTGAAGTGGCTCAGCAAAGCCAAAGCCGTCCTCAGACTGTTGAAACAATTGTAAGGGATGCTCCGAAAATCAACCGTAATGATAACGTTACTATCAAACACGTTATGAGCGGTAAAACGGAAACCATGAAATTTAAAAAAGCTGAAAGCCTTCTGGCTACAGGCGAATGGATTATTTCAAACGAATAATCTGTCATAAATCACAAAAAAGTCCTCAAAGCAATTTGGGGACTTTTTTTATGCACTAATTCCTCTCTAAATAATATCTTAGAATTTTAACCTTAATTTAAATTTTAAGACTCATCTTTTGCCTGATTTCTTTTCAATTACCTATATTTGAAAATGCTAAACACTAAACTATCATGAAAACAAGATTACTTACAGCTGCTTTGCTCCTGGCATTATCCCTTAGCGGACAGGCACAGGATAAAAACTCACTGAAAGCGGCTACCCAAAAAATGATCGATCTTACCGATCTGGAAAACTATGATGACCTTATAGGCACTGTATATCCCGGTTATTTTAATGTTGTCTCTAAAGATGATTATTATAACCAGCTTCAGAAGAAAATCCAGGGACCGGATTATGCTGTACACAGAGTGAGAATAGAACCTTCTATTGATTATGGAGCAGTTAAAAAAACTGATAACACCACATTTTGCTTAGTAAACTATGATACTATGCTTACAGTAGAATTAAAAGAAAAAACTACTCCTGAAAAGATAGCGGCAAAAGAGGCTTTCTTCAAAAAACTATTTGGTACTGAAGATGCTTATTATATTGAAAGCAACAATACCATTGATGTAAAAAAGCGTCAGCAGATTGTTGCAATCGCTGATGAAGCTACCTATAACCAATGGACTTTTATAGATCCTGCTGCCCCTGGTGCAAGAGAAGTGCTTAAAGAAGCAATACTGAAAGAACTGGATGGTGAGGCTCCTGAAGAAGCTACAGAAACTGCAGCACCTCAAAGCCCTGAAGCTGCATTGCAGACTAAATATGCCGAAGCTAAAAAAGCTGAAGAAGCAAAAAAACAATCGGTTAAGAAAAAATCATAATACAAAACATTCATCATACCTAAAAGCCCTGAAATTTCAGGGCTTTTTTTGATTTTAGTTTTCCGCTGATTAGGATTTTAGCCCGTTTTTCGTTATGTTTGTAGCTATACGCCTTCTAAATATTTTCAGCTGCAGTCTCTACAGGAAAGGTTATTTTTAAATCATCATCAATCATTGCGCTGAAAATAGATAACTGAGACTGCACATGTTCTTATTTGCCCATGGAATTATACTATTCACTTTCCGTTCTTATTGTACTGGCATCTTTCTTTGCCTATTTTAATGTTCGTTTTCTTAAACTGCCTTCAACCATAGGTGTTATGGTACTAGCTATGGCGGTATCTATTTTCCTGGTTCTTTTTGGAAAAACGTTCCCTAATACTTTGCACCGTATCTCGACTCTTATACATGGTTTCGATTTTACCCAGGTGCTTATGGGAGCCATGCTTAACTTTCTGCTTTTTGCCGGAGCCATCCATGTAAATCTGAAAGACCTGAGGGAACAACGTGGCCCTATAATGGTATTCTCAACTGTCAGTGTAGTTATATCAACCTTTGCCGTAGGGACACTGCTTTATTATATATTGCCCGTTTTAGGGATTACCCTCCCTTACCTCTATTGCCTGCTGTTTGGTGCTCTTATATCACCCACCGATCCGGTTGCGGTACTAAGTATCCTGAAAAAAGCAGGCGTAAAAAAATCACTCGAAACCAAGATTGCAGGGGAATCACTTTTTAATGACGGTATAGCGGTTGTGGTATTTGCTGTAATATTACAGTTAGCACAGGATGGCCCTAACCCTACTGTAGGTTATGCAGCCTGGCTATTGGTTAAAGAAGCCGGAGGAGGCTTTCTTTTAGGGACTGCATTGGGTATAGGCGCATCGAGAGCTATGCGTAAGATTGACGATTACAAGGTATCGGTACTTATTACACTTTCTGTGGTTATGGGCGGTTACCTGATTGCTTCTACCCTGCACTTTTCAGGACCATTAACGATGGTATTTGCAGGAATCATCATAGGTAATTTCAAGAAGAGATTTGCCATGTCTCCGGTCACTAAAGATTATCTTGATAAATTTTGGGAACTGAATGATGAGATACTCAATGCGATACTTTTCCTTTTTATAGGTTTCAACCTGTTGGTGATAAAAGACATCAACAGCTACTGGCTACCGGGAATTGCATGTATCGCACTGGTATTATTTTCAAGATACATATCGATATGGCTTCCAACAAAGTTCATTAAATTCAGGGAAAAATTCAGTAAAGGAACAATTAAAGTACTGGTTTGGGGAGGCCTTCGCGGAGGAGTCTCCATTGCGCTGGCTTTATCTATAAATGATGGCCCTTATAAAGACGTTATTATTGCCATTACGTATTTTGTTGTGGTATTCTCTATCGTCGTACAGGGACTGACCATTGGTAAAGTCGCTACCAAAGCATTTCCGAAAGAATAAAAAAACGCTCCATAAAGGAGCGTTTTTGTTTTATAAATTATCCGGTAATATTTTCCCCGGATTGAGAATATTATTCGGGTCGAATATATTCTTGATGCTTTTCATCAACTGTAGCTGTGTGTTGTTAAAAGCAATATCCATATAATTCTTCTGCACATAGCCTATTCCATGCTCTCCCGACAATGTACCCCTTAAAGAAACCGTTAACTCAAATATCTCACGGATACCCTTAGGTACTTCGGTATTCCAATTTTCGTTGCTCATATCGCCTTTAATGATATTTACATGCAGGTTGCCATCACCGGCATGCCCGTAACAAACAGAATGAAATCCGTATTTTTTACCGGCAGCCTTAATTCCTGCTAATAATTTTGGCAGCTCATAACGTGGTACCACAGTATCTTCTTCCTTATACACCGAATTTGATTTCACGGCCTCACCTACTGCACGTCGCATTTTCCATAGCGCATTCTTTTGGTCTTCACTGTCAGCGAAAAGAATCTCATCAATTTCAAACTGATCCAGCACGCCCATTATCTTTTCCGCTTCCGCGAAAAGCATATCCGGATAATTCCCATCTACTTCAATCAGCAGATGCGCTTCAACCTCATCCTTTATATCAAGGCTAACGCCATCAACATATTTTAATGTCCAGTCGATTGCATCACGCTCCATAAATTCCAATGCACTCGGCACTATCCCCTCACGGAAGATTTCGGCAACAGCTTCACAGGCCTGACCTGCTTTGAAGAAAGGAACAAGCATTAAAATGTTATGTGAATTCTTTGGCAAAAGCTTCATTACAATTTTAGTGATGATTCCTAACGTACCCTCACTACCTACCATAAGCTGCGTCAGGTTATATCCTGTAGAATTCTTAAGCGTATTGGCTCCTGTCCATATAATTTCACCCGATGGCAAAACCACTTCCAGGTTAAGCACATAATCCTTTGTTACGCCATATTTAAGCGCACGTGCACCGCCGGCATTTTCGGCAACATTACCTCCTATGGTACAACTACCCTGACTACTTGGGTCAGGCGGATAGAATAATCCTTTTTCAAAAGCAGCCTCACGGAAAACCTGTGTAATAACAGCCGGTTCTACAATACCCTGAAGGTTTTGCTCATCAATCTCTATTTTGTTGAAACGCTCCATAGAAAGCCCGATACCGCCATAAATGCTAAGTGCCCCACCGCTCAATCCGGTACGACCTCCTATAGGAACTACAGGAATTTTGTATTGGGTTGCAAGTTTCATAATTTCTGAAACCTCCAGTGTATTAGCGGGCTTAACTACAACCGATGGCGGAAAGTTATAATCTTCCGTTTCATCGTGCCCGTAATGCTTCCTGGTTTCTTCGTCTAAAAAAAGAAATGACTGCCCCACTATCTTTTCAAGTGAAACAATCATTTCCTGTGGTATTGTTATATTTTTCATGGTATTTTATCAGCGTATCTACGTTTCAAAAATACTACAATTTAAACTTAAGAATACAGCTTTGGCCTTCTCTTTTTATAGATAAGATGGTCTATGGAGTATTTACCGCTTCCTGTTATCAGCAGCAAAACATAGACAGCCAGATATAATCCCGGCAGTTCCTGTTTTTCGAATCCATCCGGTGCATGTACTACAAACACTATGACAGCCATAGTTGCTATTAGCGGTACAACTACCAGCCTTGTCGCAAAGCCAATCAAAATAAATACTGAGCATACAAATTCTGCAACGAAAGCAAGAATTAGGGTATTGGCCTGCCCTATCCCAATCGGATCGGCAAATTGGATAGGTTCACCTGAAAAAAGCATCATGTACTTTTTTGCACCATGCGTAAGCATAAAACAGCTTACAACCGCTCTTATAAGAAACAAGCCTGTATGGTACAGTTTCTTATCTTTTGATGTATCAAACAACCACATAACTATTGCTGTATGAATTGCAGGTTTGCAATCAGTTTCACATCTTCACTAACCGTTAGTCCGCCGCCTTCTACTACGGCATTCCAGTTCAGCCCAAAATCTTTACGATTTATTTTACCTTCTACTTCAAGCCCTACCTTTGTATTTCCGTAAGCATCTTTAGCAGTGCCACCATACTCTCCCTTAAATTCAATCGCTTTTGTAACACCTTTCATGGTAAGATCGGCAACAAGGGCGTATTCATCATCATCAATCTTTTTGATTGATGTAGTCTTAACCGTAATTTCAGGAAAGCCATCAGTTTCAAAAAAATCGGCGCTCTTTAAGTGTCCGTCTCTTTGAGCGTTATTAGTATTGATACTGGCTGTATTTATTTTAACCGATATCTCTCCTCCTTCAAAAGTATCTTCGGGAGTAGTAGCTTCACCGCTAAACTCATCAAAAGAACCTGAAACCGTAGAGATGACTAGGTGTTTTACTTTAAACTGTATTTCGGAGTGAGCAGGGTCAACAGACCATTTTTTTGTAGACATAATGTATAAGATTTGGTTTAATCTTATAAAATTAGGAAATGCGCTACAGTTTATCCGTTAAAGTTTTGTGAACAAATTATTCCTTTTTCTTAAGATTAGGCAGAAACATAGCGATTATACCTATCAATGGCAGATAGGCACAGATATCATATACATGGTCAATACTTGTTTTCTCAGCCATGTATCCTAAAACAGCCGCTCCAAGCCCGCCCATACCAAAGGCAAAACCATAGAACAGACCTGAAACCATTCCTAGCTTTTTAGGCAGTAGCTCCTGCGCATATACCAATATTGCAGGAAAAGCCGACGCCAACAAAGTACCAATAATAACGGACAGGATTGTTGTCCAGAACAAATCGGCATAAGGTAACAACAATGCAAATGGCGCCACACCCAGTACCGAGAACCAGATAACATATTTACGTCCGAACTTATCGCCAAGCGGACCACCAAGCAAAGTCCCTATAGCCAATGCCAAAAGGAAAATGAACAGGTGGTATTGCGCATCCTGAACCGACAAATGGAATTTATCAATAAGATAAAAGGTAAAATAGCTGGTAATGCTCGCCACATAAAAATATTTTGAGAAGATCAGAACCAACAGTATGATAACCGAAATCACTATCCTGCGCTGAGAAAGATCCGGCAATACGATTTCTTTCTTGTTCCCTGCATTCAGGTTAAGGTGATGATAATACCAGTTGCCTATGCGCCATAAAACTGCCATCGCAACAATCGCTATAACCGAAAACCAGATGATATAGTGCTGATCGTTTGGAACTACTATCCATGCAATAAGCAGCGGTCCGATAGCAGTACCTGTATTACCGCCTATCTGGAAAATAGATTGTGCAAGGCCTCTCTTTCCTCCTGATGCCAGGTAAGAAACTCTTGAAGCTTCCGGGTGGAAGATTGATGAACCGATACCAACCAATATTACCGATAACAGTATCAACCCGAAAGTTGCGGCATAAGACAATAATATTATCCCGGCAAGAGTGAACAACATCCCAAACATTTTAGAATACGGTTGCGGTTTCTTATCGGTATAAAAACCAACAAACGGCTGAAGTATCGATGCCGCCAGCTGATAGGAAAATGTAATAAGTCCGATCTGCGTAAATGTCAGATTGTATTTGTCTTTAAGTATTGGATATACAGCCGGTATAACCGCCTGTAACAGGTCGTTTAGCATGTGCGCTATCGCAACCGAAAAAAGTATGGAGTAAACTGTTTTTTGTACTATCTCTTTGCGCTGCCCGTTTATAGCAGCTGTTTCAATGTTATTCATAGTAGTTTAAAATGTATTCAATATATAATACCAAAACGCCAGCGTAATGAAAGAAAGCGGTATTCCTACCCCTATCATCATTCCTGCAAGTTTTGGTTTAAGTCCGTGTGACGATGCCAGTATCGCTGCCGATATCATGGGCGCCATAGCAGCCTCCATTATAGAAACTTCTATTTCCATTCCTTTCCCCCCTAATATCACTTTATAAAGAAGTAAAAGAACAGCAGGCATCAGTATCAGTTTATAAAAAAGTCCAAGAGATAAGAATCCCCAATGTTTATTTCTTCGTTGTATCTTCAATTGTAACCCTACCGCAACAAGTGCTACCGGAGTTACCGTTGTGCTTAATTTTTGGAATACTGACTGTACTATATCTGCAAAATCATAACCGCATATATTCATTACAGTACCAATAAAAAAAGCTACAAACGGTGGAAATACGAGTATCTTCTTAAATAAAGATGACGCACCGGTAACATCCTTTGAATAAGCTACGGCTACAACGATCCCTAAAGTAGCTATTACCACAAATGTCCCCGGCTGATCGACAATGATGGCAGTTTCTAGGCCTTTTTTACCATACAATGCCTCAATTATAGGAAAGCCAACGAAAGACGTGTTACTTAATCCTCCTGTTAGTATCAAGCAGCCAATAAGCCTTTTAGGCCAGCCAAGCCATTTCCCTAATCCGCCGAAGAATGCCCACGCCAATAAAAAACCTATCCATCCTGCTCCAAGCGGATATAGCAGTTTTGAACTGATCTCTATTTTAGGAATGTAATACAGTGCAAGTGCCGGAAGCGAAATATTGATAACAAACTGGTTGAGCGCTGTGTGTGCATTAGCCGGAACAGCTTTAACACGCTGAAGGGCTATCCCTGCAAACAGGCAAACAAATATCAGTATGATGTTATCCATTATATAGGGCAGGCTAATAATTTCGGACACAAATTTAAGGCGCAATGCCCAATACACCCAATTAAATCAGCAGAAATATACTGTAACTAAATAATTTGCAGATAATAAAAACTTACTTATATTTGTAACAGAATTTATTACAGTATGATTTCAGGCAAATTTGCCATAACGGTTCACATTCTTTCGCTGCTATCTAAGCATCCGGAAGACTTTCTGTCGTCAGAGTATCTGGCTGGCAGCATGAACATTAATCCTGTACTGGTTCGCAAGGAAATTGCTAACCTGAAAAAAAATAATATTGTAGAAAGCCGTGAAGGTAAATATGGTGGCACTCGCCTGTTGAAACCGGCAAAAGAGATAACACTGAAGGATATCTTTTGCATGACATTCGAATCTGTTCACCTTGGTTATGCTAAAAACGACCCTAATCCGGCATGCCCCGTAGGGAAAAACATTAACCAGAACCTGGAAACGCTTTACACCGATATCAATAAAAACATTAGCGGGCAACTGGAAAAGATATCCCTGCTTGAATTTACAAAGGACTTTTAAAATTTTTTATACAAAACTGTAACTTTTAAAGTTACATATTAACCATTTACACTTATGAAAATAGCAATCATTGGAGCTACAGGCTTTTTAGGCACACTATTAGTAAAAGAATTTGCGTCACGCGGACATGAGATCACTGCCATTTCAAGGAATCCATCGGAAGATGTTCCTGCAAATGTGACCACTGTAAAAGCAGACATTTTTAACACTGAGGCTCTTGCCGATATCCTGAAAGGACATAACGCCGTTGTAAACGCATACAACGCAGGATGGACTAATCCTAACCTATACAATGACTTTCTTGAAGGTTCAAAATCAATACAGGAAGCTGTAAAACAATCGGGAGTTAAACGTTACATCACCATCGGTGGTGCAGGTAGCCTTTATATCGCTCCGAATGTTCAGTTAGTGGATACCCCTGAATTCCCTAAAGAATATCATGCAGGAGCAACTGCAGCGAGAGACTACCTGAACATCCTTAAAGAAGAAAAAGAACTGGATTGGGCATTCTTCAGCCCTGCTATAGAAATGCACCAGGGTATTGACACAGGCCGCACAGGTAATTACCGTCTTGGCCTTGAAAATCCTGTTTTTAATGCTGACAACCGTAGCATTCTTTCCGGAGAAGATCTTGCCGTAGTACTTGCTGACGAGGTAGAAGCACCTAAACATCATCAGTTACGTTTCACAGCAGCGTATTAATTCTTAGTTTCAGGTTTAAAGTTTAAAGTTACTTACTCAAACCTTACAATCTACTATAATAAAGCCCTTGTTGTTTTTACGGCAGGGGCTTAAAATTTGTGCTAATTTGTGAAATTCGTGGCAAAAAGAAAATGAAAAACCTTAATTTTACTTCTCTAATCTAATACCGTGGATAAGCCCAAAGCCCATAAAACCGCACTACACGAAGTCGATGGCATAGACCAGCCGGAGAGCATCAGTAAAGCATCTATAGAGCATGTAACCCGACTGAGGAAAAAACAGCCTACTGCACAAGAACTTGTGAACGGAATACTTAGCGGCGACAAAACCGCGCTTAGCCGTGCCATTACTTTGGTGGAGAGCACTAATCTTTCGCATCTGGAAAAGGCCAATGATGTCATTAACCAATGCCTGCCACATGCGGATAAGTCGGTTCGTATCGGTATCACAGGTGTCCCCGGAGTGGGCAAGAGTACATTTATTGAGGCTTTCGGCAAGCACCTGACCTCACTTGGACGCAAGGTTGCCGTACTGGCAGTTGACCCCAGTAGTTCTTTATCTCACGGAAGCATATTGGGAGACAAGACCCGTATGGAAGAACTTGTAAAAGATGAGAATGCCTATATCCGTCCTTCAGCATCGGGTGACACGCTTGGCGGTGTGGCACGCAAAACCCGTGAAGCCATAATCTTGTGCGAAGCTTGCGGCTTTGATACCATCATCATAGAAACTGTAGGTGTGGGCCAAAGCGAGACTGCAGTACACAGTATGGTCGATTTCTTCCTGCTGCTTAAGATTGCCGGTGCCGGTGACGAACTTCAGGGCATTAAACGAGGTATTATGGAAATGGCCGACCTCATTGTTATCAATAAAGCCGATGGCGATAATATTAAAAAAGCAAAACTTGCAAAAACGGAATTTAACCGTGCCTTGCATTTATTCCCTCCAAAGAATTCAGGCTGGCAGCCGAAGGTTACTACGTGTAGTGCAATTACCCATGACGGTGTTGCCGAAGTATGGGAAACTATAAACGAATACCTTAACCTGACACAGGAGAATGGATTTTTTGGCTTCCGCCGAAGCGAACAGAACAGCTACTGGCTTACCGAAACCATAAACGAACAACTGAAGAATAATTTCTATACAAGAGAAGATATTGCTGCTTTACTGGAAGAAAATAAAAAAGCGGTGCAAAATAACGAGTTATCGCCTTTTGCAGCCGCTCAGGTATTGTTGGAGAAATATTTCAGATTGTAGATTTTAGATTTCAGATTGAGCTTCACTCATTTGGTTTCAAAAAATCTAAAATCTGAAATCTACAATCTATTACTGTCCTTCGTAACGTTCTACTTCCCTATCGTAGAAATTATTTGCCGCTTCGATAAGGCCTTCCATCTCTGCGTTAAGCTCATTCTCATCAAGATCTTCCGGCTCTTCAAGGAATTCAACCTCATCATCTTTAAGATTGATGATAAAACGAGGGTAATCTAAATGGATAACAAAGATATCATCAGGATAATCAGTATTATCGGCAAGTACAAATTTTGGTAATTCCATATATAGTCTAAAGTTTTAAAGTCGTAAAGTTATAAAGTGCTTACTCAACAGCTAAATCTGCCAACTGCGACTGATCACTGCCAACTGATTTAATCATCTTATTCGTTAAATAATTAAAGCGAAGATACAAAAATATTGCGGCAACGGTAAGACCGGACAATAGTCCTATCCAGATACCCATAGCTTTTAGCTCTGTGTATATCCCCAAATAAAATGATACAGGGAAACCAATTACCCAATAGGCAATAAACGTAATTATTGTAGGCAGCTTAACATCCTGCAAGCCTCGCAGGGAGCCCAATACCACAACCTGCAATCCATCCGATATCTGGAATATAGCCGCAACAATCAATAATTGGGATGCTATAGCAATAACTTCAGTATTATCATGTAACTGGCTTACATTTTCCATGTTCAGGAAGAAATGTGGTAATACCGTATGCAGTGCAATAAACATCAATGCAAAGCCTATTTCTAATATCAATGTTAGAAGGAAAATTGAACGTGCTACAATTTGCAGGTTTTTATAATCCCTGAGTCCTTTCTGGTTACCTACCCTAACCATTGCAGCAACGCTAAGCCCCATACCGAACATAAACGTCATAGACGATAAGCTTAATGCAATCTGATTCGCTGCCTG
This sequence comes from Flavobacterium psychrophilum, assembly GCA_003243255.1. The sequence goes on from QFQM01000008.1 coordinate 35,877, forward strand.
ATTGGTTTTGCCAATAGAACCCGAAATCCACACCGCTCCCGTAAACAACGCTACTTCAAACAGCATCTGCATAGACGATGGCAGTCCAAGTGCTGTTATTTTTTTCAGCATTGATTTTTTTATCTCGCTAAAGCTGAAGCCATGAAAATACTGTTTCAGCTTTTCCTGACGCGAAAGCATGATATGCATATAGGCAAGCATAAACAATCGTGATATTACCGTACCTAATGCTGCTCCCATAATACCAAGTTTCGGGAATCCGAACGCACCATAAATGAGCACGTAGTTAATACCTATATGTATAACATTCGAAGCAATCACCGCATACATGGCAAATTTTGTTTGCGACATACCGTCGGCAAACTGCTTATATCCCTGGAAAATAACCATTGGCACTAATGAGAAAGCTACCCAGTCTACAAACGGAGAAGCAAGCTCTATAACTTCCTGTGGCTGATGCATCAGCTGCATTAAGGGCTTGGCAAGATATACTACACCAAACAGGCAGATTCCTAATATCGTACATAATAACAATCCGTGATGGAATGCAGAACGAACCGTAGCCGAATCTTTTGCGGCATCACCCTGTGCGACCATTGGCGTTATTGCTGTAGAAAACCCGATCCCTACCGACATGGCTATAAATACCATACTGTTACCCAGCGAAACAGCGGCAAGCTCGGTAGCACCAAGCCTTCCTACCATGATATTATCTACTACGCTGATGAGCGTATGCCCCAGCATTCCTAATATTACAGGGTAAGCCAGGCGGATATTGGCACCAAATTCTTTTGTATAAACGGATAAGTTCACCTCAATTTTTTTGCAAAGGTAGGCAGAAGGATGAGATTAAAAAGGCTAAAAACTTAAAACATTATTAATCAAAACATTAACCTTACATTTCTTTAATTTTATGAATTTATTACAACTAATTAACGAATTGTTGTGTTTTTTAGTAATGCAGGCATACTAATTTTACCCCTAACTAACAATAAACACGAGAGATCATGAAAATGGGAATTAAATTGAGAGGACTGCTGCTTGCCGCTATGCTTACCTTTGGCGTAACAGCCTTTGCACAACAGGGTGCATCCTCTACAGATGGCTATGACCAGGGCTTTAAGCTTGGTTTTGGCGTTAATGCAGGTGTAACGACAGGTGATTATTTTAACTGGGCGTTGGGTGGTGACGTAAGATTACAATACAATTTTACCCAAAGGACTTCGCTAACACTAACTACAGGTTTTACCAACCTTTTTGGCGATGATGAGATAAAAGATCTTGGATTTATTCCGGCTAAAGCAGGTTTTAAAGCCTTTGTTTGGGAAGACCGCTTTTATGTGCTGGGCGAATTTGGTGCCGGTTTTGCCGTGACCAACGACTATGACGAGACTACTTTCCTATGGGCTCCGGGCATAGGATATGCAAGTAAATATATTGACGTAAGCGTAAGGTATGAGGGAATGAATGATTTTCATGCCGACCAGATTGCCCTCAGGCTTGCTTACGGTTTCAATCTGTAAACCTAATAACCTAAGTGCAGAACTAACCTTTGCTAAAAACCTGTGGTATATTGCTACAGGTTTTTTACTTTTGTAATAGCCAACACATTACCCATGAAATTATTTATCATCGACTGGTCTAAAGAGCTTAGCACTCCCCTTATAGATTACTGTAAAAAAAATGCTGAAGTGGTAGGCATTGAGCTTCGTGATGGTGGTGAAGCTTACCGTAAAACAGGATTGCTTAAGCCCGACGCAATAGTGATAAACTATGCCACAAAACCTTCTCATGGCAGACAGACAGCAGACAGCATACGCCTGCGAAAGGCCACGGCACAGATACCCATCTATTTTATTGATGGTGCCGAAGATGAAAACGAACTGGCCGAACACATGGGGGTCTGCCTTTCGCATGAAGAATTGGAAGATTTGCTACAGGAGTAGTAGTTGGGTTTGGAGTTTGGAGTTTAGAGTTTAGAGTTCAGGGGTATGACTCTTATGTTTTTATACTGAAATTTTTTATCTTTCACAAAAATAAGACGGTGAAGCTATCCAAAGCTGAAAGAAGAAAACAGCAAAAAATTCTACTCAGGAAACAGGTACGCAAAGACAAGGCAATTTATGCTGCTTTCATAGCATGTATGATTTTATGTGTGGTTGTTGGCGTATATAAGCCTCTTAGTATTGGGACAAATATCATCTACATCTTTTTTGTTTTGATTCTTCCTATCTTAACCGGAATAGGCCTGATTATATACTACCGTAAAAAACTTATAGACACAAATGCTGTTGCTGCCGTAACCAATGTCTGGAAAAAGGCAGGTTATGGTATTATACTACTTCTCATAGTATCGCTATTTTCGTTTATAACCATCGGGACGTTTGCAAGCTTAACATTTGAAGTGGCAAACTATTATACCGCGAAGGAATCAAAACAACGAACTGTAACACTGCCTGTAGACGAATTTCATAAAGGTAAGGGAAGCAAAGCATCGTATAGTATTCGATTCCGTTTCGAAGATAAAAAAGAGAGCATAAGGGTAAGCCGCAATTTTATTGAAAAATGCATTGAGCAGTCAGCTACAAAACACCGAATCAGTCTAAAACTCCGCAAAGGACTGTGGAATCATTATCTTGTGGATGACTGGAATATTGTAAAGTAACTATTTTTCACTCTTCAGCTTATTCTCATACAAATGGATATTTTCCATTACGTTCTCGTCAACATCAGGTTCCCTGAAATTGTATTTTTTAATTTCTTCAAGAATGATACCGGCAACCATTAACCGTGCTGCTTTTTTATCATCACAGGGTATGGCAAACCAGGGCGCATGATGATGCGATGTGTTTCGTATCATATCCTCATAATATTCCTGGTATTTATCCCACAATTCCCTCTCATTTAGATCGGCAGGTGAAAATTTCCAGTTGTGGCTTTTCTTTTCCAGTCGGCGCAATAATCGCTGCCTTTGCTCCTCTTTACCCAAATGCATGAAAAACTTCAGCACAATCGTACCATTCTGCGTTATGTGCTTTTCAAAATGATTGATCTGTTCATAGCGCATTTCCCAAAAATCCTTTGGTACATCTTTTACATCCTCAATTCCAGGCAGGTTTTCTTTTAAAAGATATTCAGGATGCACACGCGTAACCAATACATTCTCATAATGCGAACGGTTGAAGACCGCAAACTTTCCTTTCTCAGGCAGGGCTATATAATGCCTCCACAAAAAGTCATGCTCCAGTTCTACAGAAGTAGGCTGTTTAAAACTAAACACGTTTACCCCTCTGGCATTAAAATTTTTAAAAACCTCCCTGATAAGGCTATCCTTACCCGAAGTATCGGTTCCCTGTAAAACAACCAACACGCTATAACGATTATTGGCATACATCTTGTCCTGCAATTTGCTGAGCTCTTTACTCACTTCCTTTATGGCATCTTTTTTTTGCTCATCAGTCAGGCCTAAATCAAGCAGTGTAGGCGAATGTTTGATACTGAATTTATGATCTGCCTTAAAATCGTTGGGATTGATTGCTTTCATGGATAATTGGTTTATCTTTATATAAATGTAAGAATTTAAATCGTTACGAATTTTTCTCAAAATATAATGTTATGCAAAAGTTTCAGCTGGAACTGTTTTTACACATCATAGGCATTGGGTCGGCTTCCGGCCTGTTGCTGAATGGCACTAATCTTTACCTGATTTCGGATAACAGCCATATATTATACGACTACAGCATTACGGATAAAAAACTGGATAAAATAAACATTGCGCATCAGGGCTATAACGGTCCGCTGGAAAATGTCCCGAAAAAAGAAAAGCCCGATTATGAAGCCATGACTTCCTTTGGCGAAGAACTATACCTCTTCGGGTCGGGTTCTACAGCCAAACGCAATACTATACTGCATGTTGACGGGCAATCGAAAAAAGTATATCCGCCAATCGATGCGAGCGACTTATACCTTGCCATGCAGGAGTTCAGCGAGATCAATGCCGAAAACTTCAATATTGAAGCTGTTGCCAATGATGGGAATACCTGGTATGTTTTTAACCGTGGTAACGGGCCTAAAGGTCAGAATGGCGTTTTTACCATGAATGGTGACATTAACGAAACAGCTTTTCAGTTTATTTATAATGAAGTAAAACTTCCTGAAATAAACGGAGCGCCATCGAGCTTTACCGATGCTATTTTTGTAGACGACAAGCTTTATTTTCTGGCTGCTGCCGAAAAAACAACTTCTACCTATAAAGATGGCGAAGTTGCCGGTACACTCATAGGGCGTATGGATACCGAATCTATGGAAGTGGAATTTACGGAGATCATTTCCACCAAAAATAAATTCGAAGGCCTTACCCTTTACAAAAAACAGGGCAATAAGCTCGAATTCCTTCTTTGCGAAGATACCGACAGTGATGCCACAGCAAGTGATATTTATAAGCTTACGCTTGAGAAATAATAGTCTGGAGTCCGATGTCCGAAGCTATCATCCGACATCCGACATCGGACCTCGGACAAAAAATATTTCACTCCTCTCCCAACCTTTTCATCGCTTTTATAATCTATATAGAAAAGAGACAAATTGTGATGGACGAAAAACTCATATCAGCATGCAGGAAAATGCACCGAGACTCCCAGAGGCAGGTGTATGAGCTTATGGCTCCTAAACTGTACCACACCTGCAAAAGGTACCTGAAAAGCGAGGAAGAGATAGAAGAGGCTATGGCCGATGCCTTCTATACTATTTTTACCAAACTAGACCAACTGAAAGAAGATAAGGCCTTTGAAGCATGGGCCCGCAAAATTGCGGTTAACCTTTGCCTGATGAGCCTTAAGAAAAATGTGAACTTCAATATCTACATTGAAGATATGAGCCGAAGCAGCGAACCATCCGAAACCCAATCGGCCGGGCTTGAGGAAGAAGACCTGCTGAACCTGCTCACCCATCTGCCGGAAGGCTGCAGGACAGTATTTAACCTGTATGCCATAGAAGGCTATTCTCATAAAGAGATTGCCTCCATGCTGAACATTTCTGAGGGAACATCCAAATCACAATTAAACGTCTCCCGCACGAAGCTAAAGGAATTAGTAAACAGTGTTTATTATCAAAACGAGAACAGTCATGGAAAATCAAGATAAAATATACGAACAGTTTAAAGAGGCAGCAGGCAAAGCCGAACAAAAGGATTTTGCCCGTATGGAAGCGGTATGGAACCGTGTAGAGGAGAAACTGGACAATAAAAAACAACGCAGGATCGCTGTCTGGTGGAAATATACCGGTATGGCTGCCATATTCCTGCTGTTTATGGGCATAGGTTTCTTTATGCTGACCAACGAAAAGAACAATCCGGTTGTTGCACCAAAGGTTACTCCCGAAAATAATGTAACCGTTATAGACACTGAAAAGGTAAAAGAAACTTTTGATCCGGCTAAAGCTGTGGAGAAAGAAGTGGTAGTTACGAATGAAGAAACAAAATCTTTTTATGAGGAAAATCAATCTGAAGCTATTTCTACAGGAATAACAAATGGAGATTCGATACATTTTTCCACTGGAAGTAAAAAAGCCAGAATATGGGAAAAAAGAAGCGATACTGGAGAATTTAGAATAAAAGCAGAGATAACTGAACGTGATGACAACTCCATAGCAAAAGGTTATGCAACAGCAAGCCCAACAGGTGATGTAAATATCACAGAAGCAATACAACCTGCAGTAACAAATTTAGAAACCGTATCAGAGCCTGTTGCGGAAACAAAAAAAATGGTGTCAGGGGTGATTCTTGACAGCAGTGGTATGCCGGTACCGGGAGTAAATGTTGTAATAGCAGGAACAAGTAAAGCCACACAAACCGATTTTGACGGTAAATATATGATTGATGCCAAAGAAGGTGAAAAGCTTATCGCTTCGTTTATTGGTATGCAAAGCCAGACCGTTACTCTTGGCAAAAGAAAAGACAATGTAAACTTTAAACTTGCTGATGATGCTACTTTGCTTGAATCAGTAGTGGTTGAAGCTTACAGAACCACTTCATATCGCAGCGCCGAAGAACGAAAAGCAATGCGTGAGGAGCGCAGAGAAGAAAGAAAGGCTAAAAAAGAAGCCAAAGAAGCAGCTAAAAATTCAACTGCAACATCACTGGGTTATGTTAGTGCACCGGCAGTAGCTGAGACATACAGAACAACAACAAGACCTCAAAGTAACACTGCTGTCGCAACCACAACTTCTAAAACCATTGAGGGCAGGCCTAATGCTGATTTTGTACAAACGTTACAGGGACAAGTTCCGGGACTGAATATTAGTACAGGAGCAGGACAACCCGGAGCAAACAGTACGGTTATATTGAGGGGTTATGGATCTATAAATGGAACTATTGAACCGCTGTATGTTATTGATGGCGTGCCATTGAACTCCGACAATTTCAGACAGATAAATCCTAATGACATTGAATCTGTTACGGTACTGAAAGATGCGGGAGCGACTTCTATATATGGTAACAGGGGGGCTAACGGTGTGATTATAGTGAAAACCAAAAAGCCTCTTACCGATAGAGAAAAACGTAAGCTTGAAAAGCTCAATAAGAAACTGGAGAAACAGAAAAAAGAGCATCCTGAAAGTATCATTACAAATGAGACTCATAAACAAGCTCTGATAGAAGTTGACCAGGAAGACTATGAATCGTTTGAAGAGAACAGGTTCGAAAACCCTGCCACAACCCCACTATCAACATTTTCGATAGATGTGGATAATGCTTCGTACACGAACATCAGACGATTCCTGAACAACGGGCAGACAGTTCCCAAAGATGCAGTACGCGTTGAAGAAATGATCAACTTCTTTAAGTATCAGTATCCTCAGCCGGTAAACAACGAACCGTTCTCTATCAACACCGAGTACAGCGATGCCCCATGGAATCCGCAACACAAGCTATTGAAGATAGGGTTACAGGGCAAAATAATCCCTGAGGATAACCTGCCGGCTTCTAACTTTGTATTCCTGCTGGATGTTTCGGGTTCAATGGAAAGTCCTAATAAACTGCCTTTACTGAAACAAAGTATGAAACTGCTGGTAAACCAAATGCGTAAAAAAGACAGGATAGCCATTGTAGTTTACGCCGGGGCAGCAGGATTGGTACTACCTTCTACAAGTGGTGACGAGAAAGAAAAAATATTCGCCGCCCTTGATAACCTTAATGCAGGTGGCAGTACAGCAGGTGGTGCAGGTATTGAGCTTGCCTATAAAACAGCGCAGGAAAATTTTGTGAAAAATGGCAATAACCGTGTGATATTGGCTACTGATGGCGACTTTAACGTAGGCGCTGCATCCAACACCGACATGCAGACACTGATTGAAGATAAACGCAAAAGTGGTGTATTCCTTACCTGCCTGGGTTACGGAATGGGCAACTACAAAGATTCTAAAATGGAGATACTTGCCGACAAAGGCAACGGGAACTATGCCTACATTGACAACATGCAGGAAGCTGACAGGTATCTGAACAAGGAATTCAAAGGCTCTATGTATGCCATAGCAAAAGATGTGAAGATCCAAATTGAGTTCAACCCCAAACATGTGCAGTCGTACCGACTGATAGGCTATGAAAACCGCAAGCTGCGTGACGAGGATTTTGCCAACGATGCCATTGATGCCGGTGAGCTTGGCAGCGGCCACACCGTAACAGCACTTTATGAAATTATACCGACAGGTATAAAAAGCGATTACTTTAATGCGGCTCCTGAACTGAAATACAGTCAGCCAACAGGTACAGCCAGTCAGTACAACGATGAATTGGCAACCATAAAATTCAGGTCTAAAAAGCCAAATGAGGATAAGAGTACCGAGATAGTGAAGATAATTCCGAACAATCCTATGCCTTTGCAAGGTACATCTGGCGATTTTAAATTCTCTGCTGCTGTAGCATGGTTTGGACTGAAACTGAGGGATTCAAAACTTGTTTCAAACAAAAAAACTGACGATATAAAAGCACTTGCCAAACAAGGACTGCAAAATGACCCTGACGGTTACCGAGCAGAATTCATAAGGCTTGTAGATATGGTAAAATAAATTTTTAGTTACTTAACTCAAGTAAGCCCGGCAGTTGCCATAATCAGCCGGGCTTTTTATTCGAATTATGAAGACATTTATTTCAATACTTTTTATAATTAGTACTCTGGTTGCCTCTGCGCAGGAGAAAACTATTGCTGTAGAAAGTAAAAAAATCACAGGAGTAATTAAGGATATTGAAGGTATACCCGTACCGGGAGTAACTGTGATTATAGAAGGCTCAAATGAAAAAGCAATAACTGACTTTGACGGGAACTACACTATAAGTGCTAAAGAAGGCGAAAAGTTAACTGTTTCATTTATAGGCATGCTGGATGAAACAATCACTATTGGCAAGCTGAGTACTATTGATTTTAAGCTTCAGGAGGACCCTGAATTTACAAAAAACATGGTTTTTACCAGCTGCTATGCACCATATATTAAAACGAAACTTACATCAGAACCACATGCAATAAAAAGTGTCTCAGCGTTATGGGAAGAAAAGAAACCTGACAAACGTTTTATAAAAATGCTTGAGTCAAAAAAAACGGCAATTTCGATTGGATGTACTCCAGACCTGTCACAAACAACAGTTATACGATGTTATGGTTCTATAAATGGAAATCCCGAGCCGTTATATATTATTGACGGTGTCCCGATGAATACTGACTACATTAAAAAAGTTAACCCTGATGATATTATTAGCATTAATGTTCTCAAAGATACAAATGCAACATCAATTTATGGTAACAGGGGAATAGATGGAGTTATTATCGTTAAAACAAAAAATGGAATCTCAAAAAAAGAAAAACGCATTCAAAAACGCGAAGCTAAAAGGTTAGCCAAAGAACAATCTAAAAAATCATGAATCGTAATATGAAACAATTAGTTACTATCTTTCTTTTACTTATCGGTTCGGTCCTTGCCTCTGCGCAGGAAAAAACTCCTCAGGAGAAATTTGAAAATGACCTGAAGAGAAATACTATTACCTTATACCAGCTCGGTGGAATTGTTCCAAAGACAAAGACTCAAAACGATTTGGATTTCCAGGCAAAATACAAAGTGAAGTATTACGATTTTGGCTGTCTTGCCCCCGTTAATATGAGCTTTTATGAAGATTACAATCTTCTTGCCTTAAATTACCTCGCTGATAAATATGGTAAAGAAGAAATTAAAGACATACGAAGAGATATTTTAGGCTTCGAAAAATGGAATAAGAAATAACAAAAAAGGCAGAAGCGCGAGCTTCTGCCTTTCGGTTTAGATTAGATGGATATATTGGTTATATCTTGCTCAGTTTTTGTGTAGTAATTGAACCGTTTTCCAATGTGATCTGAATTAGATAAACACCTTGCTGTTGTGTAGAAATATCTATTACAGACTGAGTGCTTTCCATTACTTTTTGTCCTGTCATTGTGTATACCACAACTGTTTTTACAGGCGTTACAGATGAAATGTTCACGATACCGCTTGATGGGTTAGGATACATAACCGCTTTTGCTATCGCATGATCATCAATTCCTGCCACTTGTACGTTGATCGTTACTTCAATCTCATCAAAAATTGTGTCGTCATCGTCAGAAGTCGCTCTTATCGTTACAGTACCATTAGCAACTGCCGTAACAAATCCGTTTTCATCAATTGTAGCGAACTCCTCTCCTTCTACAATTGACCATGTAACATCGGCATCGGTAGCATCGGCAGGGGTAATAGTAGCTTCAAGCTGAAGTGTTCCCTGAGCGGTTGTTATAACTGGCTCAGCATCATCCGCTACTGAAACAGTCAATGCTGTTACTGCAACATATTGGTTAGAGATTACAATATCAATCTCGTCAAATAGTGTATCATTATCCTGAGCTGTAGCTCTTACTGTAACTGTTCCGTTCGATGTAGCAGTTACAAGTCCGTTTTCATCTATAGCTGCAAATTCGTTACCGCTTACAATAGTCCATGTAACATTAGCATTTGTAGCATCAGCAGGAGTAATAGTAGCTTCAAGTTGAAGTGTTCCTTGAGCAGTTGTTATTACTGCTTCAGCATCATCAGCCACAGAGACAGTCAATGCTGTTACAGCAACATATTGATTAGAGATTACAATTTCAACCTCATCATAAATTGTAGCATCAGTGTTTGAAGTCACTCTTACTGTTACAACTCCATTGGCAACCGCAGTTACAAGTCCGTTTTCGTCTATTGTTGCAAATTCGCTACCGTTTACGATTGACCAGGTAACATCTGTATTTGTAGCATTGGCGGGAGCGATAGTAGCAGTAAGTTGCAGTGTACCTTCATTTACTGTAATTGTCTGAGCAGTTGCAGGTGTAATTTCTACACCGGTTACAGCAATGATCTGGTTCGTTATAGTGATAATTATATCATCGTGGATTGTAGCATCAGAAGCCAATGCAGCCCTTACGATAACTGTACCATTATTTGTTGCTGAAACTAATCCGTTTGCATCAACCGTAGCGTTGCTTGTACCCGAAATTACAGTCCAGTTAACAGGAGCGGTAGCAGGAGTTACGGTAGCATTAAGCTGAAGCGTACCATCATTTACAGTAATTGAAGCATCAGCATTGTCAACTGTAGTAACAGTTACTCCGGGCATAGTTCCTTCAGGAAGGATATTGATGGTATAATCTTCTACCTCTCCTATTGAGTTATAGCCACAAGGGCCTGAGCCTGCCCATCCACTAACGGCTTTACAACGTACTCTTGTTTCACCTGTTACCGCAGTAGCAGGTACGTTTACAGTAAACTGAACAATTCCATTTACTTCTTCTGTCTGAGAAACGTATACAAGCTCGTTCTCATCAAATGTATAGTTACGGTTCCAGTCAATCCAAACCGACAGGTATGCAAATTGTACAAGGCTTCCCGTAAGGTTAAAATTAAACGTCAGTGTGCTCGTTTTTTCAGCTCCGAAAACTACTGTAGAATAGTTGCTGTATCCGTTAAGGAAACTACTGTTAAGACATCCTGTAGATGTATTATTTAGGTTTGGATAACCGCCTGTTGTAGTTACGCTGGCGATAGAAAGATCGTTACAACCATTAATAAGGTAAGCATCACAGTAAGGCATTACCTGATTGCTTAATGTTATTGTGATTTCTCCGTATACAGTAGCATCCTGAGCAGAAGCAGCTCTCACTGTTATAGTACCATTAGATGCTGCTGTTATTAAGCCTGTCTGGCTTATAGTAGCAAGATCAGAACCCTGAGTAATGCTCCATACTACATTTTGCGAAGCATTAGCCGGTAAAATAGTTGCTGTAAGCTGTAGGGTTCCTTCATCGGTCGTGATTTCTGCCGGAGCATTATTAGCAGTCGCTACAGCAATGCTCTGAACCGGTGTCTGTGATTCATTAATGACAAATTTCTTAGCCGCTGTTTTAGAAGATAAACTTCCATCGGTATAAACAGCATATAGGTTATTATTGCTGTCAAAAATGATATTGTTGTATTTTGCCTCACCTTCAGAAACAGTTGTACCCACAGCTTCCCATGCCGAACCATTAAATTTCATTACGCTGTTTTTGTTGTTTGGCGAATTCTCAAAGTTCGAGAATATAACATATGGAACTCCCGCAGGGCTCACCGCTATGTTTACATAGTGTACACGGTATTCAGAGAAATTCTCTGCTCCTATTTGTGTCCATGTTGTTCCATTAAATTTCCTTACGTTGATTTTATTACCTGCTGCTGAAAGCGATGTATAGGCAACGTAAATATTATCACCTCCGTCTATAGCAATGGCAGACCTAAACTGTTCGCTTCCAGTAGCCGGAGCAACTGTTACACCTCCTACAAGCGTCCAGGACTGAGTTGAAGGAGCATTTACATCATTCTTCATTACGTTTACAGTACCACCGCTCACATAGCATACGTAAACCATATTATCAGATCCTGTTACCATATCAAGATAAGTCGGCAATGCACCTGCAAAACCAGTAGTACCTATTTGTTCCCAGGCACCGTTTACAAATCTTTTAACCGTACCGTTAGATTCATTGTTAGCCGCAACAAGAGTCCCTCCGGGCGTTACTGCACTTGACTGATAGTTGATCGTGTTGTTGGTTACCTTTGGAAGCATAGTCCACGCGTTTGCAGTAAACTTCCTAACTTCCATACCGCTATTCTGATTTGTATAATAAACATTTCCTGCGGCATCAGTACATAAAGAACTGTATGTTGCAAAACCTGTTGTTATACCCGGTGAACCTCCTAGATACGACCATGAAGTTCCGTCATATTTCTGAACAGAACCTTTAGTCACACTAAGGTCATAATATGAAATATAGATATTTCCCGAAGCATCTTTAGCGATGTTGTTAAAGCTTGAGCCTCCGGCAGAGATACCTGTCTCGGAGCCTACATATTGCCATTGCTGGGCATTGACATTTAAATAACTTAAAAACAGACAGGAAACTAGTGCACAAATCATTTTAATCTGATGAGCTTTAGCCTGTCCGGCATTGTAAAAAGTGTTCATTAAATTTGATTTATTGGAATTATTATTTGTATTTAGTCTAAATAGAACTAAATTTGCGTGCAAATATCCTTATTAAACAAGTTCATGATTTATGCATCAGGGATTTTAAATTATGAATAAGGGATTATTTAAACCGATTACCAATGGATAGTTTCAATGCCTCTGAAAATTTTGACATCGACCTTTTTAGCAGGGATCAAAATCTGATTAAAGAGGAAGAAAAGCAATTCAGGACTACTGATGGTGAAGGGTGGTTTAAAAAAATGATGTTTAAGAACATCCATATCTGCTATGGAGATTTACGCTTAAATGAAAACAACTATGTGGCCATCACCTTTCCCGTGCCAGTTGTCGAAATGTATTTTTCTATATTAGGGAGTCCAACAATCACATCAGAAAGCGGTAAAAAAAATACTTTTCAGGGAAATGAGCATAATCTTATTTTTTGTCCCGATAAACAATACCTTGTAGGATCTGCCGATCCAAAAAATTCCTCTTATAGTTTTCATATCATTTTTACAGAACAATATTTCCAAAGCCTCGTACACAGAGCCTATCCCGTATTGGAAAATTTCAATTCCGAAATGATTCAGCGGAGGTTTTGTATGATTTCAGACAAAAACATGGCTATTGTACCCGAAATGAACAGCATACTGCAGGAAATGATGAACTGTCCCCGCAAAGGCCTGTTAAAAAGCCTTTTTATGGAGGCGAAAGTAATCAAGCTGCTTATGCTGCAAATCGAACAATATGAGCAGTTGCAAAACCAAACTACAGGCTGGCTAAAAAAACACGACCTTGAAAAGATCCATCATGTAAAAATGTTGATGGACAGCAATATTTCAAAATCGTTCAGTTTAATTGAACTGGCAAGAGAAGCAGGAATCAACGATTTTAAACTAAAAAAAGGTTTTAAAGAGGTGTATGGTACTACGGTATTTGGTTACCTTAAAGATATCCGCATGAAAGAAGCTAAAAAAATGCTGCTTAAAAATGACAAATCCATTGCTGATATTGCCATGCTGTGTGGCTATAAGTTCGTTCAGAATTTTACCAACGCTTTTAAAAAAGAGTTCGGTATAACACCCGATAAATTCAGGTCATAAAAAAAGCGGAGATACACTCCGCTTATATTCTTAATTATTTAAACACCGAAGATCTTAAAGAATTCATTAATATCTTTTCCTGCTCATTATCAAGAAACATTATATTGATTGTAAGATTCTTTTTAGCAAATAATCCACTATACATAAACATATCAAGTTTTATACTTCCCGGAAGCATTATAATATAATGAGCCACAAAAAATTTCTTTCCTCCTACAACCTCATTAGAAACAGACATTTCTACTTTTGCAGCTTTAGGCATCTGGTCTTTAAACGTTTGAAGTATTATTTCCGAAATCTCTTTGTTAACCTCATTAAAATCACCGTCTTCAGCCGGGTCAAATGCCTGCAAATTGGCTTCCATATAATTAGTTGGGCCATTTTTGAGCATAAATAATGTCGTTGTGGGCTCTATGACATCTTGTAAGTCAGTATCATAAGTTGCTTCAATCATTTTCACCCCTTTGTCCTGAACCCTTTGCCCCTCTTCTTCACTCATAAGAGAATATCCTTTGGGTAATTCTATGGTCCATCCTAATGGTTTATAGGTGAATTTTTCGCCTGGTACCTGTGCAGAAACAAGAGCTACAAAAAACAACAGCAGCAAACTATATAATTTCTTTGCCATATTACTTTTCTATCTCTCTAAGGTTTTCCATTTTCTTCATTTCCAGGAAACCTTTAATGTCTTCAAAATGTTCTTTTACGCGTTTGTTACCAAACTCGAATACTTTAGTTACCAGTCCGTCAAGGAAATCCCTGTCGTGCGATACCAGTATCAGTGTACCATCAAATGCTTTAAGCGCATCTTTAATAATGTCTTTGGTTTTCATATCAAGGTGGTTGGTAGGCTCATCCAGAATAAGTACGTTATATGGCTCCAACAGTAGTTTTATCATTGCCAGACGTGTCTTTTCACCCCCCGAAAGCACTTTTACCTTCTTAGTTGTGTCATCACCACTAAACATGAACGCTCCTAGCAAATTTTTTATCTGTGTACGAATGTCACCCACAGCAATCTGATCGATAGTTTCGAAAACAGTAGCATTTTCATCAAGCATTGCCGCCTGGTTCTGTGCAAAATAACCTACCTGAATGTTGTGGCCCAATTCCATTTTACCTTCAAAATCAATCTCTCCCATTATCGCTTTGATCATGGTCGATTTACCTTCACCGTTCTTACCAACGAATGCCAGTTTTTGTCCACGTTCAATTACCATACTGGCATCTTTAAACACCACATGGTTGCCATAAGCTTTTGATAGTTCATTTACCACTACCGGATACTGACCCGAACGCGGTGCCGGTGGGAACTTAAGGCGAAGTGCCGATGTATCTACTTCATCAACCTCTACAAGTTCCAGTTTCTCCAGCATCTTAACACGCGACTGTACCTGTAATGTTTTTGAGTATGTACCCTTAAAACGTTCGATGAATTCCATATTCTCGGCAATCATCTTTTGCTGCTCGTCATACGCTTTCTGCTGGTGGGCACGGCGGTCTTTACGTAGCTCTAAATAGTGCGAATATTTTGCTTTATAGTCATAGATCCTTCCCATTGTAACTTCAATGGTACGTGTAGTAATGTTGTCTACAAACGCCCTGTCGTGCGATATTACCATAACGGCTTTAGCACTGTTTACAAGGAAATCTTCAAGCCACTGGATACTCTCGATATCCATGTGGTTGGTAGGCTCATCCAGAAGGATAAGATCCGGTTTTTGCAATAGTATCTTGGCTAGCTCGATACGCATTCTCCATCCACCACTGAACTCCGACGTAGGCCTTGCAAAATCCTCACGGGTAAAACCCATACCGATAAGTACCTTTTCAACTTCAGCTTCATAATTCACCTCTTCGATTGAATAGAATTTTTCGCTTAGTTCAGATACTCTTTCGATGATCTTATAGTATTCCTCCGACTCATAGTCGGTACGGATGGTTAACTGCTCATTAAGCTCATCAATCTCAGCCTTCATCTTAAAGATGCTTTCAAAGGCTTTTGACGTCTCTTCAAATACAGTAGCATTGTCTTCGGTAAGCAAGTGCTGCGGAAGGTAAGCAATAACAGTTCCTTTAGGAGCCGATATGTTTCCCGACGAAGGTTTGTTTACCCCTGCAATAATTTTAAGCAGTGTACTTTTTCCTGCACCGTTCTTACCCATAAGGGCAATCTTATCGGTTTCGTTAATAGAAAAAGAAACATCGCTGAAAAGTGTGGTACCGCCAAATTGTACCGAAAGCGCATCTACTGTAATCATGATTATTTTTTTGAAGCCGCAAAGATAGGATAATCAGGCGATTTCGCAAAGAGGGTTTATTTGCAGAACATAAAAAGATTGGCTACTTTTGAAAGTATAATTTTTAATTGATTTTGATGAAACCTTGGGTTAAAACAGGACTCTTTTATGCTGTATGGATGTTTGTTTTCATGACATTCATAGCTCCTTATATATTGGTATGGACCGGATTTCAGGACGAAAACGAACCCAAATTCCCAATAGGTAAAATCGTAATCAATGCTGTCTTATGGCTGATTTTCGGACTTATTTTTGGATACTGGAATTCTAAAAAGAAAAACGGACCTAAAAAACAAATCGACTCCTAATATGAAAAGCTGGATAAAATTCGGATTGTTCTGGGGACTGTTTATGGCAGTTGTAATTAATGTATTGTTCCCCTTATTTGACGGAACCGAAATTGTTCCGTTAAAAGTCCTTGTAAGCATACCTTTCTGGCTTGTTGGCGGGCTTATCTTTGGTTACGTTTCCCGCAAAAAAGAAACTAAAAAACAATAACATGTCACGATATACAAAAGCGATTATAGCCTGGTTCTTTTTCTGCTTTGTGCTTACCACTTTTGCATTGCCATTATTGGGATGGAGCGATAACAGCATTGATGTTTCGCAGATATTTATAAACCTTTTTCTTTGGGGAATTGTCTGCTTTTTTGTAATTTACATGGAGAAACGACGAATAAAAAAATTTAAAAAAGACAACGATGAAAAAATGGGTTAAAGAAAGCCTGATATGGACAGCATACATGGTACTCTTTATGGGATTTATTTTTCCATTCTTCAGCGGTGAATCAATTCAGCCTGTCAGGATACTGATAAGCATTCCCCTTTTTCTTACTGTTGGTTTATTAACCGGTTATTTCTTCCGCAGAAAAAAGACCGAAAAAATATAAGCTATGAAAAAATGGGTTAGATCAGGACTAGTTTGGGGAGGCATCCTTTATATCATCACCATGATTATTTTTCCCCTTTTTGACCACGAGCGTTTTACCATTACCAAAATACTGCTGGGGATTCCGTTATGGATTGTAGTAGGTTTGATTCTGGGTTATTTACTGAAAAAGAAGAAGTCAGCCAAATCATAAATTCGGATTCTTCATTTCATACCAAGCCTCTTCAGTCCCCTCATAGTCAAAGGTCTCAATAAATTTTAGGCCGACTTTCTCTATTACCTTACGTGAGGCGACATTATCAACATCTATAAACGCATTGATCTTTTTGAGTTTCACTATATTGAAGCCGTAATCAACCCAGGCCTGAGCTGACTCACTGGCATAGCCTTTACCCCAATGCTTTTGGATAAAACGATAGCCGAGGTCATAAAATTGTTCATGCCCGTTTACATCACTTTCCAGTTTTAGCCCTGCCCAGCCAATGAACTCTCCCGTTTCTTTCAAAATAACAGCCCAACGGCCTATCCCATTCTTTTCATATTGCTTCGTAATATGTGCAATTGCCGCATGGCATTGCTCCATGGAAGTCACAGGATTATTACCCAGATAGCGATGCACCTCAGGGTTTGAGTCAAGTTCATAGATACCTGCGGCATCTGAAGGCACCAACTCACGAAAAAGCAGGCGATGGGTTTCGAAAGGTTTTGGCATTATTCAGCTTGATTTTCATTTGAAATATTTAATCTTTCGAATAATACTTTTCCTGAAATTTGTCCATCTAGATACCAAATAATATTTTGGGTTATGGTTTTAGCCAAACTCTTTTCTTGATGAAACATAAAATACTTTGCTTCTTCTAACTCCCACCCATTAAATCTTTTTTGCATTAAATCAAGATTTTCAACATTAACAAATTCTCTAGCAATATCTATCAAACGTTCTGTATTTCCTAAATGATAATGTTCAATTGCTTCAAATAATTTTAGTAAATCTCCATCATTTATATCATTAAACATTTTTTGATGCTCAGTTATAATTTTTTTAGCTCTTGTTACCTCATTAGCAAAATATAAACATTCTGCAGTATTCATGATTGTAACACTATCAGTAGGCATTATTTCAAGAGCAGAATTAAAAATATCAACAGCTTCTTTCATTTGATTTAATCTACAAAAAATCACCCCTTTTTGATTTAATAACTCAACATCGTCATTAACAATTTGGAGAGCTGCATTGGCAAATTCTAATGCTGAGGTCAAACTTTTCTCTTTTATTAAAACTCGGACTTTATCCTTTAATTCTATGAATTTAATTTTCCTACTTTGTTCTTCATTCTCCTTAATTATTGACTTCAAATCTTCATCAAACTTCTTTTTATCTGTATCGAATTCTTTAGTTTTTAAATTAAATTCTGATTCAATTTTTCTCAATTTCCCTAGCTCAACTTCATACTCTTTCTTTATAGTTGCAATATCTTTTAAACCTAAGTAGCCCAAAACACCAATTACACCTAAGACAATTGTTATTACTAAGTTTAATTTTTCATAACTATTAGAATATGTCTCTTTTAATAAATCCTTTTCAATTCTATAATTTAACTGATTGGCTTCTAATTGCTTGAGATTACGATTAATATCTTTAACATCAAGCTCTATCCTATTAATCCTTTCATTAGGTTTAATAGTATCAGCAAATATTAGATTTGTAAAAAATGATAGATAGAAAAGGAAAATAATTTTTTTCATAAATATTATTGTTAGGATTACAATAACGAATATAAAGAAAAAAGCTACTGATTTCTCAATAGCTTTTTATAGATAGTGTATTCTTAAAATTCTGAATAGCATTGTAGTTCTCTAATCCTAAAATCATGGTAAGATTATCAAAATCAAATTTACCGGCTTTGTAATAAGCAATAAGCTCTTCTATTACATCTCTTAGCTGATAACGTCTTTCGAGCATAAAATAGTAAATTACTGTTTTACCATCCGTATATTTTATTTCAATCTTGTTTGCATTACCTTCAGTTGCTTTTCCTCCTTCAGTACGCCCAATATAATCACTAAAATATGGGATAGAGATTCTTTTAATGGCAGAAATTAAAATATCGGTTCCGGCAATGGTAATCTTATCGGGATAAAAAGTAATCTCACCTATCGATTCTTTTTTAGCAGAACGTTTTAAAAAACTGAAAAGGCCCGAAGCCTTTTCTATTTCTGTATAAACCTTAAACGTATTCATTACTCCTGAATATTGTCATCTTCCTCCTCGTCATAATCCTCATCCTCTTCATCAAATTCAAAGAACAGCGGTTCAATCATGATTTTATCTGCCAGTATCTCAACACGGTCGGTAATCACATCAGTAAAAAACAGTCTTTGTGTTTTGGTGATACTGTTTGAGATACGCGCTATTTTCGGCTCCATTCTTACTTTTAGCAGATCTTCGGTATCATCAACAATAAACATTTTAAGCTGATTCACATCAAACCCTGCCGTAGAGAACATATCATTCAGTCTTACCGGCGTACCGATAAGCACATCGATACCTACCGATATCTGGTTTTTATCGTAATCAATATCACCCTGTTCGTATACGCCATACACACGAAGGTTATTGTAATTGCCATACTTTTTGAAAAGCTCCATCATTTCAAGCACCTTTGCTTTATCCTGAACCATGATTAACGCACGTGGTGACTCTTCAAACGGCTTATCAAGGCGCTGTATCACATTGATAACAATGGTTGTAGTCTTACCAAGGCTTGAATCCGCAAGGAATACACAGTCGGCACCGCTTTTAATGGTGCTCCATGTTTCTTTTTGCAGTTCAGTAGGTTCGGTAAGTCCCGCTTCTTCAAGGGCGCGGGCAAGCTTTTCGTTTATTTTTTTTAGTTTCATTATTTATAATCTTATTCCCACCAGGTCATAGCTTCTTCTTTTCTGGCATCAATTGTTCTTTGAATGTCAGCGGCACAGCAATACGAGTAATAATAACTCTCCCAGCCACTGTTTATATATTGTTCGGCAACAGAAAATTCTCCTGCACCTACATCCAACCCATTACTTTCGGGTATCCTGAAATCGCCCCAATTGCATTTTAGAGTCCTTCCTTTTTTATAGCCGGTCCATTTACCTATAAACTGATTGTTATAAAATCCATCAGATCCAAACCATAACGCATTATATTGTAGTTTACCCTTTTCGTCAAAATATACATCCGTTATCAATTCACCCGAAATTATCCCCGCATTACTCTGACTTTCATCTTCATAAAACGTAACTGCACATGTAATAGATCCATGTTTAACATTAACGACTTTTTCGTTAAAATCTGCAGCATTATAAGATGCGGATATGACTTTTATAGTGCCCGTAAAATCACAAACATTATTTTTGACTTTCGTTTTGCCTTTTACATTATACACATAGGCATCATTTTTATCTCTGGTAAAAGACGTAAAATGTATCCTGAATCTTCGATAATCCCAACCTATATACCCTAAAGGTTCACGACGTACAATTTTATTTCCTTCATCATCTGATATGCTTTTCCCATTAATAATATGGGTAAGATCTATTGAGGCAAGTTCCTCATAAAGGTCATCGCTATTTTGCGCCAGAACTAATCCGGGAAAAATAAGCAGTATGGCTAGTTGAAATATTTTAAACGTCGCCTTCATAACCTTTACTTGCTCGCAAAAAGTTTTACATCGGTCTCGCTTATTTCAGCACCTCCTAATATGATAAGGCGTTCCACTACATTGCGTAGCTCACGGATATTACCCGTCCAGTCGTACTCCTGTAACAGTTTTATGGCTTCCGCAGAAAATCTTTTAGGTGCCGATCCCTGCTCTGAGGCTATCTTCTCGGCAAAGTGGTTTATCAGTACCGGAATATCATCCCTCCTGTCATTCAGTGCCGGTACTTTTACCAGTATGACAGCAAGGCGGTGATAAAGATCTTCCCGGAAACGGCCTTCAGCAATTTCCTTTTTCAGGTCTTTGTTAGTAGCTGCAATTACACGGACATCCACTTTAATATCTTTTTCGGCACCTACCCTCTGTATCATGTTCTCCTGAAGCGCACGAAGCACCTTCGCCTGAGCCGGCATACTCATATCCCCTATCTCATCAAGGAATATTGTCCCCTTATCAGCCGCTTCAAATTTACCAGCACGGTCTTTCACTGCGCTCGTAAAAGCACCTTTTACGTGACCAAACAATTCACTTTCTATCAGTTCCGATGGTATCGCAGCACAGTTCACCTCAATAAAAGGCGCTGTAGCACGTTCGCTCTTTTCGTGAAGCCAGTGTGCCACAAGTTCCTTACCTGTTCCATTAGGCCCTGTAATCAATACACGGGCATCGGTAGGCGCAACTTTTTCTATAATTTCTTTTATGTGATTGATAGGCGCACTGTCACCTACCATCTCATAACTTTTGCTGACTTTCTTTTTCAGCATCTTGTTCTCAACCACCAGTACTTTCCTGTCAAGCGCATTGCGAACAGTATTTAAAAGACGGTTGAGATCAGGTGGTTTTGAAATATAATCAAATGCACCAAGACGCATCGTATTGATAGCCGTCTCCAAATCGCCATGACCCGAAATCATCACAAACGGAATTTCAGGCTTTATCTTTTTTACGGCTTCAAGCACTTCAACACCATCCATTTTTGGCATCTTGATATCACAAAGCACAAGGTCATAATCATCGTTCTTTATTTTTTCAAGCCCTGCCTGGCCGTCTTCAGCCTCTTCAACTTTATAGGTATCGCTTTCCTCCGAAAGTATCTTTCCCAATACCCTGCGGATTGCTGCTTCGTCTTCTATTATTAATATTCTGGACATCTTAGATTTTTGGATTTTTAGATTGTTTGACCATTCGATTTAAATTTAGCTATTAAATTCACGGTCAACAAACCTTCTAAATAACATTTAACATCATTCACTAACATCCCACTTCGGACTTCGGACTTTTTTAATACTTAAGCCATTTGAAAATTTCCTTATACGTTGGTTTTTTACCATACATAAGGATACCGATGCGGTATATTTTAGCGGCAAACCATACTACAAGGAAGAACGTAGCAAACAATAATGCCATCGAAACTACTATCTGCCATACCGGAACTCCAAAAGGTATACGCATCATCATTACGATGGGCGATGTAAGCGGTATCATTGAGAATACTGTGGCTACCGTACCGTGCGGATCGTTGATTACCGTAAAGAAACCTACATACACTCCCAGCATAAGTGGAAGAATGATTGGCAAGAGGAATTGCTGCGAATCGGTTTCGCTGTCTACCGCAGCACCTATTGATGCATAGATTGAGCTGTAAAGGAAAAACCCTCCTATAAAAAACACCAGGAAAGAGATTAGCATGGTAGCCCAAGGGAAGGATAATATTTCCGGAATATAAGTTACCCAGTCCGGCACCTTTTCTGAGGCTTCCTTCAACTGTGCTCCGGCACCTGCTGCGGTTAAATTAATTCCTAAAAAGTTAGCTGCAACGAACATCAGGATTGTTCCCAGAATCGCCCATATCAGGAATTGCAATATCCCCGCCATAGACGTACCAATGATTTTACCCATCATCAGTTTAAACGGCTTTACCGATGAAATGATGATTTCGATAATGCGGTTTGTTTTTTCTTCGATTACGCTTCGCATAACCATGTTGCCATAAATAATAATGAACATCATGATAAGGTAACCAAAGGCAAAACCTATAGCGATCTTAATCTCATTAAGCCATTTCAGGCTTTCTTCTCCTGAAAATTTACTCAGGTGGATTTCAGATTCGGCCTTAGCCTTACCAATTTCTTCGTAATTGATATTTTTCTGCTCAAGATTATACCTGAACAGCTTATCATTTATAACATCCTGTACCCCGTCAATAAAATCCATAGACGGGCTCTCATCAGAAATGTATTCTACTTTTTTCTCAAGCTCAACAGGAGTCGCAACCTTTGGCACATAGATTAGCCCTTCATAGCTTTTAGCAGCTTTTTCTTTGGCAGCAGCCAAAGGCATTTCTGAAAGGTTGATGTATTCTATTTTTTTATTGTCTTTAAAATCCGGTTCCAGCATTCCCGATTCGTCATGGATAGCGATCTTCATTACCTCATCATCATTCACACTGGCAAGATAACCTACGAGCATCGCCATAGCTGTAAACAACAGGGGACTTAAAAAAGTCATCACTATGAAAGATTTATTACGCACCTTGGCAGTAAACTCTCTTTTTATAATTAAGGATAGGCTCATAATTATCGTTTGCTTACAGTTTGAATAAATATATCATTTACGCTTGGTATCTTTTCTACAAAGTAGGTTACATCACCTTTCTGTACAAGATCGCTCAATAGCTGGCGTGAAGTAACGCCTTCGGGCAGGGTAATCTGAAGCTTAAGCTCATCGTCAAGTGTTTTAAAGCTGGCAGGAGCCACCTGATATTTCTGGCTAAGCTCACCCGTTACCTGATGATTATTGCCTGAAAGGATACCTACCTCAAACGTATTGGTACGGTATTGTTTTTTTACATCAATGAGTTCGCCCTCAATAAGCTTGTTCGATTTATGAATAAGCGCAATATGGTCGCACATCTCTTCAACGCTTTCCATCCTGTGTGTAGAGAAGATAATAGTTGTCCCTTTATCGCGAAGCGCCAGTATCTCATCTTTGATCAGGTTAGCATTTACCGGGTCGAAACCACTAAAAGGCTCATCAAAAATAAGCAGTTTGGGCTGGTGCAGTACAGTAACAACAAACTGTATCTTCTGTGCCATACCTTTCGAAAGCTCCTGGATCTTTTTATCCCACCAGCCTTTTATCTCGAGGCGATCAAACCAGTATTCAAGCTGTTCTTTAGCCTGTTTTTTAGTAAGCCCTTTAAGCTGGGCAAGGTAGAGCGCCTGCTCACCCACTTTCATGGTTTTATAAAGACCTCTTTCTTCCGGCATATAGCCAATATTGGCAATATGGCTCGGGTTCAGTTTTTCGCCGTCGAGGAAAACCTCACCGCTGTCGGGCATTGTTATCTGGTTAATGATTCGGATAAGGGAAGTCTTTCCTGCTCCGTTAGGGCCTAAAAGCCCGTATATGCTGCCTCTTGGCACCTGTAGTGAAACGCTGTTAAGGGCAGTATAATCGCCATATTGCTTAACAACATTCTTTACTTCAAGAATTGGTTCCATTCAAATTTGATTGAGAATGTAAAAGTAAATAATAATGACGGATAATTAGTAAATATTGGAATGGACTAAATAAAAAAACCCACCTTTATTTGCATAAAGATGGGAAAAATTGCTATGAAAAAGAAAAATTCACTATTTACATAGTGAATTTCAAATATATAATTTTTTCTTAAATTATGAAAACATATCCTTAACTTTTTCAAAAAAAGATTTATCCGACTTTTCAGGGTGCGGAATAAAGTTTTCATCTGTAAGTGATTTCTCAAAGAACTGACGTTGCTCTTTCGTTAAAGTCTTTGGAGTCCAGACATTTACATGCACAAGTAAATCACCGCTGCCATAAGAATTAAGGCTAGGTATTCCTTTACCCTTCAGCCTCAATATTTTACCTGACTGGATACCTTCTTCAAGTTTTATCCTCACTTTTCCGTTTACAGCCTCAATATCTTTCGATGTTCCAAGCGCAGCTTCGGCAAAACTTATGTATAAATCATAGTGAAGATTTTCACCTTCACGCTTAAGTGTTTCGTGTTCAACTTCTTCGATTGCAACAATAAGATCACCAGGAATACTGTTGTTACCCGGTGCATCATTACCTTTTCCGGCAACCTTAAGCTGCATACCGTCTACAACACCTGCAGGTATTTTGATTGATACGGTTTCATCTTCCATTATCATACCCTGAGCGTCGGCATTGTTCGGTTTAGATTCTATGATCTGACCCGTACCACCACACGTATGACAGGTTGCTGCTGTCTGCATCCTACCAAGAATCGTATTGGTTACCTTCATTACCTGGCCGGCACCATTACAGGTAGGGCAGGTTTTAAAGCTAACGCCTTTAGCCTGAACTTTACGTTTTACCTTTACTTTTTTCTCAACGCCATTGGCAATTTCATCAAGCGTAAGTTTCACTTTGATACGAAGATTGCTTCCTTTCACCCTGCGCTGGCCTCCGCCTCCGCCGAAGCCACCAAAGCCTCCGCCAAAAGCACCGCCGAAGATATCACCAAACTGGCTGAATATATCATCCATGTTCATGCCACCGCCATTGAAGCCGCCTGTACCGTCAAACGCTGCCGAACCATATTGGTCATATCGTGCTTTCTTATCCGGATCGCTTAATATTTCATAAGCTTCCGCAGCAGCCTTAAATTTCTCTTCGGCTTCTTTGTTTCCCGGATTTTTGTCAGGGTGATATTCAATAGCTTTTTTGCGGTAAGCTTTTTTTATCTGCTCCGCCGTTGCGCTTTTATCAATGCCTAATATTTCGTAAAAATCTTTCTTCATCTTACTGTAGTGCTAACAGCTTTAAATTAGTTACCAATAACAACCTTAGGGAAACGAATAATTTTATCTCCCAATTTATAACCTTTCTCAATCACATCTACAATTTTGCCCTTAAGCTCTGCAGATGGTGCAGGAATCTGTGTAATCGCTTCGGCAAAATCAGCATCAAATGCATCACCTGCCTTAAGTTCTACCTGCTCAAGTCCTTTAGAAACAAGAGTATCTTTTAATTTATTATGAATAAGTTCTACACCTTTAAGCAAAACCTCATCTTCTGATTTTGATATCTGTGCCATAGCCCTGTCAAAATCATCAAGTACAGGCAACATAGCCTGAAGCACTTCCTGATTTGCAGTTTTAAAAAGATCTAATCTTTCTTTAGATGTTCTTTTTTTATAGTTTTCAAATTCAGCAAACAGTCTTAAAAACTTATCTTTCTCTTTGGCAAGTTCCTCACTAAGCTTTTCTTCAGCTGACAGTTCTTCAGCAGATGCTACACCTTCGTGTTGCTCGTTAGCTTGGGTTTCATTTACTACTTCGTCCTGATTTAAGTCTTTCTCTGTGTTTTCAGAATTCTCCTGGCTCATATTCTTAAATAATTTCTTAAACATTATTTTGTTTTCGTTCGCTTTAGCGAAACGCAAAAGTATTGCCAAAATCTGTAAAATGTCAAATTGTCATTGCTATTTTTCTTAATTTTAAAGGACATAACAATCCAACTTCAAACCAAAACCATGAAAAAACAGCTTTTTGTGGCAATAACCATCTTATTTGTTGCCACCTCATGCCGAAAAGAAAGCGATGCCGGTGAAGCAATAATTACGGAAGCCGAAGCACCTAAGCCCGTCGCTCCCGCTTCTGAAAAATATAGTGCCGACACATTGGTTTCCAACATCAATTGGACCGGTACGAAGTCTACAGGAAGCCATTCCGGAACCATAAAGCTAAAAGAAGGTACCCTTTTTATAAAGAACGGAAAGCTGGAAACCGGAAAGTTCATTATTGCTATGAGAAGCATAACTGTAACTGATCCGAAGGATGAAAAAAACAGGATGAATCTTGAAAATCATCTTAAGGGACTGGGAGATAAAACCAATGAAGACCATTTTTTCAACACCAATAAATATCCGACAGGAACTTTTGAAATCACCAATGTAACAAATGCTAACAATCAAACTTTTATTGAAGGAAACCTTACCCTGAAAGAAATAACAAAAAATATTACCTTCCCTGCATTTGTAAGCATAAATGATTCCCTATTAATACTGAACAGCGATAGCTTTAAGATAAACAGGACATTGTGGAATATAAACTACAACTCTAAAAGTGCTATTGAAAATCTGGGCAATCAATACATAGACGACAACATAGAATTGAAAGTAAGTGTTACCGCGAAGAGAAACAAAATATCCGGAAAACGGGTACGTTAGCGCTTCAGTTCAACCTGAAGTGCTTTTTCTAACGAAAGATATTTAAACTGATAGCCTTCACTGATAATCTTTTTAGCACTGACATTCTGGCTGTCAAACAATAATGTGTGCATTTCACCCAGCATAAGTTCCATCACAAATTTTGGGATGTTAGGCATAAAAAAAGGCTTATCCATAACTTTAGCCGCCAGTTCAATCAGAGTATTATTAGTAACCGGATGAGGCGCAACCGCATTATAAACACCCTCAAGTTCGTTATGCAGAACATAAGCATAAATACCCGCCAAATCATCCAGATGAATCCACGACTGCATTTGGTTTCCACTGCCAAACGCTGCACCTAAACCATATTTTATAGGAGCAGCCAGTTCTTTGAGGGCACCTCCCTTGCCCGACAATACAAGTCCAGTTCTGATTTTGGATACCTTAAGCCCCAACGACGCCATCTGGTCTGCCGCAGCTTCCCACTGCTGCACTACATTGCTAAGAAAGGAATTATCAAAATGTGTTTCAGTCTCTGAATACACTTTATCCTGACTGTTTGGATATATACCTATTGCAGATGCAGATATAAAATGGTGCACACTGTTAGGTGTATTTTTAAGTAAGTTAAAAATAGTATTTGTCGAAAGTATCCTGCTGTCCAGAATCTCTTTTTTGTAGCTGTCAGTCCACCGTTTAGATATAGGTGAACCGGCGAGATGTATAATGGCATCCACATCATCAAGACAATGGGAATCGATATCACCTGTTTCCGGTTTCCAGTAAAATCCTTTGTAATTAGGTTCGTCCTGTATTTTATCTTTTGAAGTGGTAAGATAATTGACAGATATGCTGTTCTTTAGAAGCAACGATACTAATTCAGTCCCTACAAGCCCCGTTGCTCCGGTTAATAACACCTTCATATCTGTTTTTTTGTATAATCAAATATAAAGAGCCCTTATCTAATAAATGTGATTTTAACTTATTTTTAAGGAACACTATTTGACTTTTATACTCCATTCAAACTCCATGTGCGATACCTGGTCACCTGCTTCATCTTTTCCTATAGATGTCATCCAGAAGGTTTGCCCTTCACCCGTTTCGATAGCTCTTTTTATAGCATCTTCTATCAAATGGCCTTCATTACACATAAATGTTATCCTGCCACGTGCTTTTTTAGTAAAGTTCCCTTTATTGTTAGCCACCAGCATAGATATTTTCTTTCCACTCCTTTTGATATGATACATAACCAAAGCGCCTGTGGTAAGTTCTGCCGCCATAGCCTGAACCGCAAAATACATCGAATTAAAAGGATTTTGATTGAACCAGCGATGCTTAACCGTAGCCGTACATGACGATATAGTTATAGCTTTAACCCTTACCCCACTCCAGTAAGCTGAAGGAAGTTTAACAAACAGGAAAGTATTGAGTTTAGAAGGCGTGAATTCCATTACACATATGATTTTCTGCTAAAATACAGATAATTAAGCAAAATGTAAAATGTTAATTTTTTGTTAAAATACAGTACTTTGTATTGCACAATACCTTCCAATAGACATATATTTGCATAGAATATTAATTGATATAAACCTATACTATGGAAACTATAGCAAACAAAAACACAGCAACCATACTGCAATTGAGCGCTTTAACGCAATACTTTATTCCGCTAGGTAACCTTATATTCCCTGCTTTAATATGGAGTGTGAAGAAAAATGAATCGGAATTTGTAAACTACAATGGCAAACAGGCTATCAATTTTCAGCTAAGCCTGTTCCTCTATTCGTTTGTATTAGTAATTGTTTCCATACTGATTTTTGTATGCACCTTCTTTAGCAATATGAATATTACAATAGATACTGACGGAGAACGGGTAATGGAACAATTCAGCCTTGGCAACATAACATGGCTAACCATGATAGCGGTAATAGCGGTATTTTTTCTACTACTAATCAAAACTGCCGAGTTGTTCCTTATTATATATGCAGCAGTAAAAAACAACAACGGTGAGTCTTACAATTTTCCATTGACAATAAAATTTATACGATAATGAAAACGCTAATCGCAACCACACTGCTGCTATTAATGCTCGTTTCGTGCAAAAGCAATGACAGCAATATCAAGTACAGCTATTCTTTTGATAGTGACGGTACCATAAAAAGGGAAATGCAGGTAAGAAACAGTATAAATGATATCGAGATAACAATGGAAGGCAATGCCGCATTTAATACCGAAGAAACACTAATAACGGGACTAACACCCGGAGGAAATATCAATTACAGAAACAAAAAGTCGAAGCTTAATGCAGTTCCTTCTAAAGACGGGGTAACCATCAGCCTTGAACAAAACGGAAAACAGGTCTCAAACACCAGCGACAGCGGCAAAGAGATCATTAAAGAAGCTATTATACATATTAAAAAATTACAACAGAAGCATAAATAATCATCAGAGAGTTCAATCATCAAAAAACAATCATCAAACCTGCCCCTAATCAAGGCAGTAATCATCAGAGTTCAATCATCATCATCAAACAAATCAAAAAACGGACAGTTATGAAACAATTTGTAATCACAGCGCTTATGGCAGTAATCGGGCTTGGCGCGCAGGCACAAACAAGTGAAACACGAAAAAGCGAAAATTTTACAACGCTTGACGTAAAAAATGGAATTGAAGTGGTATTTACACAAAGCGATGCCCCTTCTCTTAAGGTAGAATCCAACAATGAAAATAACCTCTCAAACATTATTACTCAGTTCAGTAAAGGCACCTTAAAAGTATACATGAGGGATAATGAAAACAGAGGGACTATTAGCGGTGTTGCCAGGGTATATGTTTCGGCAGCAGATGTAAACAACTTTAAAGCAACAACCGGAGCAACAATAAAAGCTAACGGCAAAGTAGTTAACGATGAAATTACCGTAAAGCTTACATCGGGAGCATCGTTTGTTGGAGAACTTAACGGCACTAAAAAATGCACGATTAAAACCGAATCAGGATCTATGTTCAGGGGAATTGTAAAGACAGTCGATTTTGAAGGCAGAGCTTACAGCGGATCGACAATTAAGATTAGCGGAAATACAGATAATGCTAAAGTAGTTTGCAACAACGGATCGCTTATGGCCGGTAAATTTTTAAGCCAGGATGCCGATGTAAAAACAACAAATGCAGCCACCGCTTTTATAAGTGCGGCTAAATCAATAAGTGCAGATGCCGATAACTCATCGTCTATTACCTATTATGGGGAACCGGCCGATGTAAATTTGGGCACAAATATGTACGCTATAAAAAGAGATAATGTTAAATTAGCTTTAAACAACTAGTTTTTAAGGTTATAGCGGCGGATTAAAAAAAGAAAGTGAACTAAAAAACATGAAGACTAATGAATATTGAGAACACTAAGGCCCAGATGCGTAAGGGCGTTCTGGAATTCTGTATACTGTGTGTGCTAAAAGAAAAAGATGCCTACACTTCGGAAATCCTGGACACGCTGAAAAACGCAAAGCTGCTTGTGGTTGAGGGTACGGTTTACCCATTGCTCACAAGATTAAAGAACGATGGATTGCTCAGTTATCGCTGGGAAGAATCAACATCGGGCCCGCCGCGAAAATATTACGGCCTGACCGATGAAGGAAGAGAATTTTTAAAAGAACTTAATATCACCTGGACGGAATTATCCGATGCAGTAAACATAATAACCAGTCAAAAAGCATAGTCATGAACAAAACAGTCAGTATAAATTTAGGAGGGTTCTATTTTCATATAGATGAAGATGCTTACCAAAAGCTAAATCGCTACTTTGATGCTATCAGACGCTCTCTTTCAC
>QFQM01000726.1 GCA_003243255.1 Flavobacterium psychrophilum
ATTATATACTTTGAGCAAAGTAAAGAACTGTAAATAGAAATCTGCAGGCTTTTCCTTTACACTTCCAGCAAAAAATTCTTGGATGGTATATATTGCGGGGCTAAAAAACGGTTTTTGGATAATATCGGCCAAGTATTTACGCAAATAGGTTGCTGGCCTATTGTTATTGAAAACAATAGCGCAATACTGTAAATCATCACCAAATTTGGCAACTAAATCTTCTGCAACTTGTTTTAAAAATGGTGTCATTTAATCCAATTAACATGTCATTCTGAGCATAGCGAAGAATCTCACATATGTTAGATTCCTCCTATCGTCGGAATGACAAAAAGGAAGTCGGAATGACAGAGAGGACTATAACTTTTAACCTCTCCCTAACCCTCTCCTTGGAAATGAGAGGGGATTGGTTGTGCTAGTCACTTCCTTTACTAAATGCTTTTCTCGCCCTTTTAGGGAGAACCGAGGCGTAGCGAGCTCATTGATGCCAAAGCACAATAAACAACGATCAATAGATGCCACAGGGCAGAGAGGGTAAACTAAAAAACCTCTCCCTGATCCTTCCGATAAATCGTAACAGGTATTGCTTGGAAAACCAAAGTGTAAATTATTCAAAAGATGATTAAACTGATGCTGACTCTTAGCTAGGAACTACAAAATAAACACCCTGGTCTTCGGCCACCCCTCTAAAAGAGGGGAATTACACCACGCCATTCCCCTCTTTCAGAGGGCCCAACGGGCGGGGTGTTTTGCAAGCATCAAACAATCACTGCTTACCTTGTCTATCCTCCAACTGTTTAAGATACAATGAAGCTGGCATTAAGCCTTTTTTATTCAAACCTTCCCAAGTACCGTCAGGGCGGTCTTTTAACCTGCCTGTAACTTTGGTAGCCATTACACCAATGGCATAGTTTTGACCGCTTACATAAGGGTTTTGCACCGCTACTTTGACCGTTTGGCAATTCCATAGGATTTGTGTTACGCCTGCCCAGCCATGTCCTGTGCCCCAATTGCCCCTATCTTGAATGTTAATTTCTCCATCGGTGATGATGTTGTCATAAAGTGTACCTACCGCCCAACGATGATGGGGTCCAATATCCGCCTTGGCGTTGGTAGATTTACAATTGTAAAACACATTTGGTCCCGCTACTTTGGCACCCGTGACATAATCATGCCTACCTTCGTCGGCTAGGCAATCTCTTACCAAATTCAGTTGACCATCATTATTAAAAGAATACCTTCTACCCCCTTCTATTTTAGATTTCGGGGCTAAGGAAGTACAGTTCTTTA
>QFQM01000159.1 GCA_003243255.1 Flavobacterium psychrophilum
AATTTAATTTTCCATTATGTATAAAAGTTTCATCTTTATTATCAATCCAAAACCATTCGCTTGAAGAAGCAGAAATAAGTTTCTCTTTTAAGACTCGATTAAACCTTTTTGCAATATCACTTGCTGTCGGCATTCCTGCATTTGCTGAAAATCCAGCTCCTAAAATTACAGTTAAATGTTTTTCCATATTGTTGTTATTGATTTCTAATCTTGCGCCAACTTCAAGCTAATTGGTTGTATCACTAGATTGACCTCTTGCGACTTCTAACAGGCAATAACTATTGCTTTTATGATTCTAATCGCATTTATTTGAAATAATCATTTTCTGAGGTTTTTAAAAAAGCCTTTTAATTTTTTAAGGTGTGATTGTTTAAGTTGATAAGTATAATATTTTGCCTTTTTAGTTGGAAGAATTCATTATTTTAATAAATTCTTCCCATTGACTTTTATAATCTTTATTTAATATTCCAATTTCTATAATATCTACATCAAGCGCTTTTAAAGTTTCTCTTTTTCTCTTTTCAAGTTCAATTTCTCTTGTCACCTGATTTAAAGGTTTTGTGTAATAATAAATTTTATTTTCCACTTTTGAAAGTGATTTCAAACGTGCTCGTCTAGTTAAGATCCACCATAAATCTATTTCACTAAAATCTAGGCCAAAACCAGCTATATGTACATTACTCGAAAAAAATAATTCAACCCAAGAATAATTATCAAATTTTTTTGTTTTAAGCTTTTCTTCGATTGTTAAAATTGGAGAGTGAGATTCTTTATGGTTAAAATCATAGGTTCCTTTAAGATATCGATCAATTTTTCCAACTGATCCACAATAGTGATTCATCCCCAACATAATACTTCTAGGAAAGTCTAATTCTCCGTGTATATTCCATATTTTCCCTATAGTTTCCATTCTATTATTAAGTAAAGAAGTATTTCTTCTTATACTGTATAGTTGTTCTGTACTATTATTATTTACTGAATTCTCTAAAT
Source organism: Flavobacterium psychrophilum (assembly GCA_003243255.1). The sequence continues at coordinate 991 of QFQM01000159.1, forward strand.
CCAGTTCTAAATGTGAATTCAACAGAGCATAATCATAATTTGTAGTAACATAATTATCAAAATTAATCTGTAATATGTTCTTGTAAAATTCATTTGAAGGCTGATTCCTAAGCCGTTGCGCAATTATATTTTTAAGTTCACCATTATCAGAATTCCAATTTAGTCGAATTCTTTCATAGGTCAGTAAATTGGGTAAAAATTTCATTTCAAATTTTTCTTCCCTCATAAGTTCAATAAGAAGTTCTTCCCAGCCTAATGCACATTTACTGAGATAATTTAATCCATTTCCAAAAAAGAATGTTTTGTTCATTTTAGAGTACTTTTTATTCTTTCAAATACTTCATTAATCGTATATTAATTTACTAGTTCGAGATTTTGGTAAACTACTATAATTTGTACACTTACTTTAGCAGATTGAACTCCAATATTAGTTTTCTCCCTGTTAACTTTCTTCAAAGTCAGCTAAAGAAATCAAACCATTAACTGTCTCTAATAATTTTTTTCTATACATATAAAATCCCAACTTCAGCTGGGATATATTTATTCTTCAATTTTATATTTCGTAATATCAAGATCGAAATTATATAATTCTTTTGGATGTACTCCTAATGCGATAGCAAACTTGGAGATTGTTTTTAAAGTTAAATTAATTTTACCAGACTCATATTTGCTTATATCTGCGCTGTCAATTCCTGTTATTAATCCTAAGGTTTCCTGAGTCAAAGCTTTTTGTTTTCTTATTACTTTAATTCTTTTTCCAATACCAATTGTGAGATCCTTCAAAATGTCCATCGTAGCTTATTTATAGCAAAATGCAATAAATTCATAAAAATTCTATTGGGATACATCCCAAGTATTGAATATTTTATTATATTTGTAAAATAAGTTACTGAAATGTAACTTTGCGATACTTCAACGAAATATTAGAAGCTATTGCTTAGAATCTCAACTTGAAAAACTGGTACTTTAAAAGGAACGAGACGATAAGCAGAAAGCTCACGACCTAGGCGTGGGCTCTCTTATCTGTTCCAAGGTATACCAGTGCCTCAAGTTAGATGTTGTAGAGTCCCACGCCGTTTTATTTCCTATGCAGTCCGCTATCTCTACAATTCTCTAAGCTGCTTTTACAAAATACAGTATCAGATTAGGAAAGATACAATGGCAGCGCAACCATTGCGGCTTTACAGCTTTCACGGGACACAATTTTCATTCATATTAATTTTTGGCTTGTATGGGCAGGGAGCCTTGTACGAAAGATTTCCAGGGCTTCCTTCTATACGGTCATTAAACCAAAAAAACGATTGAAAAATAAAAGGATAGACTTTGACGCCCGGTTTTGGTCCGGTAGCAGGAAGCATTCTAGGATAAAACTTATTGAATCCTTTTTTCATTTTAACGACCTGGTCACCGCCAAAGCGATGCTCAACAAGATTATGATCTATGCAGGGAAAAAGAAAGCGGCGATCAATGAGGATGCTCCGGCGATTTTCCATTTTCATCAGGCCTTACGATCCTTCGTGCGGGCGTGCTATGAAATCAGGCTGAAGGGAACGACCTGGAAAATGGATTCTAATCCTGAAAGTTTTTCTCCATTGATGCATGCATCCCTTTCGGACGAGGAATACCGTAATCCAACTCTGGTATTTCAAAACGCTTTTGCAGAATACAGCATCAGGGATTTTGATTACCATATAGCCATTGCAGTCTATTTCTCAATGGGTGTATTTAAAAATGCTGAGGAGAGCAACCTTCTCAGCCCTTATATCCACCTCACGAAAATGCTGGATGCGGCACATTTTATCCTGGAAAGAAGAATCCAAAAGAATCAATAACTATTAAAAGTAAAATTCAGAGAATGGAAAACAGTACATAAAAATATCCCCACTACAATAAAAAAGCCCTTTCCCTCAGTTTGCCGACCACAGGAAAGAGCATAATCAGTGATTAATAATTATTAAAAACCTATTCAAAAGTATGAAAAATATCTTTTGCAGGAGAATATTGTCCCGTGTTTTTACCCTGGTGGTAGCCACCACATCCTTTGCGCAAAACAAATCAATTAAAGTCGGAGAATCTCTTCCTGACAATTTCTGGACAACCTCTCTTCCTGTAGTTAACCACTCGCAGAAAACGTTAAATCTTTCAGAGGATAAAAGCAAATTAATTCTAATAGACTTCTGGAACACCTGGTGTAGTGCCTGCCTAATGAATCTTCCTAAGATTACTGCTTTGCAGAAGAAGTTTGGGGACAAAATCAGGATACTACCGGTCAGCAACCAGGATAAGCCGGCGCTGGAAAAATTCTTTGCGTCTCAAAACGGAAAGAAGTATAACACTTTGGTCTCCGTTTATAACGATTCTTATTTCCATCAGCTTTTTCCACACGCCGGTGTACCGTTTATCATCTGGATCAAGGATGGAAAACTACTGAGTACAACCGATGCCACACAGTTCACCGAAGAGACCATTAATGAGATATTGGATGGAAAGCAATCTTCCTTGCAAACCATTATCCAGATGGACAGAAAACGTCCCTTGATGCTTTCCGTAGATTATGACCGTCAGAAGAATATCCAGCTCCTCAATTACTCATTCTTTGCGAAAGGCCCCATTCCCGACATTGGCTCCGGCGGAACATTCCGGACCACAGCATCGGGAACGATCAATGGCAGACAATTTACCAATCTGCCGCTTTGGGATATGTATTATGCTATCGGTTTTGAATTGTTCAGAAAGCAGTCTCAAGAATCCTTTACAGGAAAAAGAATGCGTATCGAGGTTAAAGAACCCAAAAAGCTGATGCTTCAACAAAAAGCAGACGGTTCCAATGATACCTCTAATTTGTACAACTACGAATTCATTATTCCCGAAAGTAAGGCTGATGCGCTTTACCAATATATGCTTGAAGATATCAATCGTTATTCCGGCTACACCGTAACACTGGAAAAGAGACCTGTACAATGTCTGGTTTTGGTGAGAACAAGTCAGAAAGATAAGCTGGCGAGCAAAGGCGGGGAAAAACGCTTCACCTTTCCACGGACACCCTCCATCCTCAGAAACGCACCGTTCAGGAATATGATCAATATGCTTAACGGCGAAATTCCCATTAAAGAAATATTTGTCGATGAGACCGGCTATACGGGGAATGTGGATATAGAAGTTTCCGGCATCAAAGACATCCCAACCCTCAGAAAAGAACTTCAGAAATATGATCTTGACCTGATCCCGGCAGTGCGAAACCTGTTGATGATGGTTATTAAAGATAATCAATGATGAAACTTATTTGTCATCTGCCTATGTATTAACATTAACTCAAAACTATATCAGACTATGAAGAAATTATTAATGCTTCCGGTTATCTGCTTTGCTTTGCCCGTAATGGCGCAGCAGATAATTACGGGAAGTGTGATAGATGAAACCACCCGATTGTCGGTGAAAGGCATAACGGTAGCCATACAGAATACCAAAACCGCCACCACAACAGACCAAAACGGGAAATTTAGCATTGGTACAGACGAAAAAAGGATTAGCCTGGTTATTCTCGGAAAAGGTTACGAAGAAAAGGTGCTTTCTGTGGAACTTCCATTAAAAGAACATCTGACAATCTATCTGTCAGAGAAAGTGGCGCAGATCGATGAAGTGGTGCTAACTACTGGATATCAGAAAATACCGAAAGAGCGTTCCACAGGTTCGTTCTCCTCCGTCGGTAAGACTGCCCTGAACACGCAGGTCTCCACCAACATTCTTGACCGCCTGGCGGCAACCGCCAACGGTATTGTTATCAGCCGGGGAACTTCCCAGGGAACGCCACAGATTATGGTCAGAGGACTCAGCACGATTCAGGGACCTAAAGCTCCCCTGATCGTTGTGGACAATTTTCCATACGAAGGCGACATCAGCAATCTGAATCCCAATATTGTTGAAAATATCACCATCCTGAAAGATGCCGCAGCAGCGAGCATCTGGGGAGCCAGGGCGGCCAACGGTGTCATCGTCATTACCACTAAGGGAGCAAAATACAATCAGCCGATAACGGTGGACTTTAATACCTTTCTCACGACAAGTCCAAAACCTGATCTGAATTACCTCAAAGTGATCTCCAGCACCGATTTCATCGATGTGGAACAGGAACTTTTTAAAAAGAACTTTTATAACACCGATATCAATTCATCCAGCCATCCTGTTTTGTCTCCTGTTGTCGATCTTCTCAACAAGGAAAAGAAAGGCCTGCTTTCTCACGAAACCGTTCAGAAGGAAATTGAACGGCTCAAAGGTATTGATTCACGTGACCAGTTCAAAAGGTATATGTACCAGTCGTTGGAGAACAGGCAGTATTCACTGAGTATGGCTGGCGGTGCACCCCAGTTTTCGTGGACCTCTTCACTCGGCTACGATGACAATACCGGAAACCTGGGCGAGAACTACCAGCGGATGAACCTGCGTTTCCAGAACAGCTGGCAACCCCTGAAGAACCTGACACTGAACACCGGGATTTTCTTTACCCATTCGGCTACCAGAAACGGAAGAAGTGCGTACGGCAGCATTATTATGAAAACCAATGCAGTTCCCTATATGGAAATGGCGGATGCGAACGGTAATGCACTTATTGTCTCAAAATCTTTTGAGCAGGGCTATAAATCAGGATTGGGGAATGGAAAATTAATGGATTGGAACTACTATCCGCTTACCGACTGGCAGCATTTCTCAGGAACTGGCAGAAGCTCTGAAATTATCCTCAATGTGGGACTGAACTACAAGATCCTGAAGGGGCTGGAAGCTGATCTGAAATACCAGTACCAAAAAACTACCGGGCTATCCAATAGTCTATATGATGAAGAAAGCTATTATGTCAGGGATTATGTCAACCGATTCACGGTCATCAATTCCAACGGCAGCCTTACCTATAACGTTCCGAAAGGCAGCATACTGGATAAAACGACCTCGCAGCTGCTCATCAATAATTTCCGTGGTCAACTCAACTTCAACAGAGGATTTGGAAAACATCAGGTTTCTGCGATTGCCGGCGGAGAGGTTCGGGATGTCAATTCCCAGTCGGCCAATACAAGATACTACGGCTATGACTCGAATAATCTTTCATTCGGTACGGTGGACTTTAAGAATAAATACCCGCTGATCACAGGCGGTACTTCTTTCATCGATAATCCGAATGCGCTGCGGGAGACCAACAACCGTTTTGTATCTGTATATGCGAATGCAGCTTATACCTTCGATAACCGCTATACCATTTCCGGAAGTGCAAGAAGAGATGCCAGCAACCTATTCGGTCTGAAGACCAATGACCAGTGGAATCCGTTCTGGTCGGCGGGACTTTCCTGGAATGTCTCTAATGAGAAGTTCTATCCGCTTAGCTGGCTGCCTGAACTCAAGCTAAGAGGTTCTTATGGTTATAATGGTAATATCAATCCTGCAATGGTGGCCGTGACAACAATGGCGATACTCGGCGTTTCCACCTACACCCAGGAGCAGATGGCAAGATTTGACAACTATTACAATCCTCAGCTTCGCTGGGAAACGGTCAGGATGATCAATGCAGGACTGGATTTTGCGACCCGCAACAACAGGATTTCCGGTTCTGTGGAATATTTCCGTAAAAAAGGAGAAAACCTCTTCGGGCAGGTTCCGCTGGATTATACTATAGGGTTAACCAGCCTGATATGGAATGTTGCAGGTATTGAGGGAAACGGTGTTGATGTGGAATTAAGGACCATTAACATCAATAAAGCATTCCGTTGGCAGACCACGGCTAATTTCAGCACTTACAAGGATAAAGTGACAAAATACTATCCGAGCAGTACCATTGCCAGGAACTTTGTGCTGTCCAGCGTTCCCATTTCGGGCATTGAAGGATTGCCGGTCTATTCGATATTCGCTTACCAGTGGGCAGGGCTTGATCCGCAGAATGGTGATCCCAGAGGTTATTTGAACGGTGAGGTCAGTAAGGATTACGCCAAGATGATGGGAGCCGATGTGAAGGATCTGCAATATTTCGGGTCTGCGATTCCTACTGCATATGGTTCGTTCACCAATACCTTTTCTTATAAACAATTTACGCTTGATGTAGGAATCACGTACAAAATGGGGTATTATTTCAGAAGGCCTTCGATCAATTATACCAGCCTTTTTAAAGATTGGATCGGACACAGCGATTATGCCTTACGTTGGCAAAAACCCGGAGATGAGGCATTCACCGATGTGCCTTCTAACCAGTACCAGACCAACTCCAACCGGGATGCCTTCTATGCGGGTTCGGCGGCTCTTATCGAAAAGGGTGACCATATACGTCTGCAGTACATCAACCTGGGTTATGAAATCGGTAAAAAGCAATGGCAGCAAATGCCGCTAAAAGCCTTACAGCTTTACGCCAATATCAGCAACCTGGGAATCCTCTGGCAGGAAAGCAAAAGCGGGATCGACCCTGATTTTAATCTGGGCAGCAACGTCGTAAAGCCTCCTGTGATGTACACTTTAGGATTGAAAGCTAAATTTTAAAAATATAAAATTAAAAAATCAGAGGTATGAAAACGATCAACACAATCAACATAATAAAAACACTCTTTAAATCGTCAGTGCTAATACCGGTAATACTATCCGTTTTGAGTTGCAGTGATTTTTTAGATGAAAAATCAGACCTGAAGCTGGCCACACCCGATAAACTGGAAGATAACCAGATGCTGCTCAACAACTATGGTTTTCTGAATGTGGATTTTACCTCCAGCGGTGAGACCAGTTCGGATGACTATTACCTGACGGATGCCGATTATAATGCATTAAGCTTCGAGGCTTCCAAACGGCTTTATACCTGGATGCCTGACAATGTGGCCACTCCGGTTTCCTCCGGAAATGACTGGTCAGCCTGCTACCGGAGCATCTATGTCTGTAATGCCGTGCTCTTCAATATGAAGGATAAGAATTATACGGGCGAGCAGGCTGATAACATCAGAGGACAGGCGTTGGCTTTGCGTGCCTTCCGCTACCTGGATGCAGCACAGATTTGGTGTAAGGCTTATAATCCTCAAACCGCAGGAACAGATTTAGGTCTTCCACTAAGGCTGGATCCGGATATGAATATTCCGTCAGTGCGGTCAACGGTTAAGCATACCTATGAGCAGATCATCAGTGACCTTCAAACGGCCATTCCATTGTTGTTACCGAAGCAAATCTCCGGAATGCGGATTTCAAGGGCAGCGGCTTATGGGCTATTGGCCCGTACCTATCTGTTTATGGGTGATCATGAGAAAGCGCTCAGCAATACGGAAGCGGCACTAAATATCAATAGCGAACTGATGGATTTTAATTCCCTGAATCCTAATGCGGATTATCCTGTTGTCGAAATGAACAAAGAGGTCCTGCTCTGGGCAGCGATGAAATACGAATACCATCTGATTCCGGCCAAGATTCCTGACCACATTTACCAGATGTACGATAGTAATGATTTGCGGAAAACCGTATTTTTCAGGAAGAATGCAGCCAATGAAGTGTTGTTCAAAGCGTATTACAATAATGCCAACGGTCCGATAGTAAGTGTGGCCACCGATGAGTTGTATCTGATGGCGGCTGAATGCAAGATTAGATTAAACCGGATTCAAGAGGGAATGAATGACCTTAACAATCTTCTCATTAAGCGCTGGAAAACAGGAACCTTTGTTCCGATAACTGCCGGTTCACAAGCACAGGCTTTGGATATTGTTCTGAAAGAACGGCGAAAAGAGCTTCTGATCCGTGGACTCCGATGGCCAGATCTTAAAAGGTATAATCGGGACGGAGCTAATATTACGTTGACAAGAACGGTAAAAGGGCAAACTTATACTTTACCACCGAACGACCCTCGCTATGCGATCGCCATTCCGGAAGATATTATAACTCTGAGCGGAATGCCACAGAACCCAAGATAAACAAAACAGGGCTGGAATTTTCCAGCCCTGCATTGTTAAGAAATGATCAGTTACGGTCTTCTTTCACTTGGGTGAATTGCAAGAACCTGGGCATTGGTTAGCCCGTCGATCACATCACTCAGGCTGCTTCCTTCCGTAACAGTCATTGAACAAGGTCTGTTTCCTGATGTAATACAGGATGGGCTTGTCCCTTCCTGCCAGTTGGTGACTTCAGCAAAAGCACCTTCTGAAACATCACTGCTGTTGTAAAAATACTGTTTGTCAGCGGACTTTTTTTCCATCGCTTTAAACGACATTACAGCCCCTGAGAATATCACAGCAGCAATCGCTACTGCATTGGCTTTCAAAATTTGATTAAGTTTCATAATTCCGGTCTTTTTATACATCAAAAAAGATTACCATAAAAACTTTAGAAACCTGTCTGGCAATTACGGATGAAACGGTAAAATTACTTACTGTACCTATAGTTTATAAAAGCTTGCTATACCATTATACCGTATTTTAAATTCCAGGATAGGTCGTGGTTAATAAATACATTAAAAAATTGTCGGTTGTTAAACAGTTCGGCTGTCTAATTTTAAGATTGAACATTAATTACAAATCCAGTCACGATCGATCATCCGTAAATAATTACGGTAACATACTTACTCAGCAGGCCTGCTGTATTTTAGATTTAAACCTAAAGCGATAACAGAAAGAATGACACAGCCTATATTAAAATACAGATGCTGATGCCAGCTCATTTTCTCCAAAATTCCGCCGCAGGAACAAGGTAAATGATCGCTTGTACTTAGTAGTAAAGCAATATATCCGCTGAAGATGAGCATCAAAATGATACTACCAATTAGTCCTATATTTCTGGTTTTCCGGTAGCATAACAATCCTGCAATAAGAAATTCAACAATAATTATCGTGTAAGGCAGGAATTGTGATAATTTATTCAACAAAGGTGATGCTGAAATCTGGGCTTGAAAATTTTCAAAATCCAGTAACTTACTGACGGCTGCATAGCAGAATAACAGAATGATAATTCCAGTCGTTATAAATACAAAAATTTTTTTCATGATTTGGGATTAAAGTTTAATAATCCCGGCCGGTAATTTTTTAGAATTCTTTCGACGAATTTAGAAAGGTAGATACTTTGATGCAAGAGAATGATGGTACGATTTATAAATCGTACCTGTATAATTTATAAATCG
>QFQM01000727.1 GCA_003243255.1 Flavobacterium psychrophilum
ACCAGCAGGAACAGCGTCGCGTAGCTCGCCACCGCGCCGAACGAGGCCTGGCCGTCGAGGAAGATCGCCGTGACCGAGACGCTCATCAGCCAGGTCTTGGGGTTGATCAGTTGCAGGCCGGCGCCCTGGGCGAAGCCCTGGCGCCGGTCGACGCTGCGTTGGTCCAGGCCGGCTGCCTCGGCGCGCATCAGCTTGCAGGCCATCCAGCTGATCCAGGCGGCGCTGGCCCAGCTCATCGCCGTCTGCAACAGCGGGGCGCGGGCCAGCAGTTCACCGAGGCCCAGGCCGACCACCAGCAGCATCAGACTGGCAGCGAGGCTGGCGCCCAAGGCGATGGCCAGGGCGATGGACAGGCCGAAGCGCGCGGCGCTGCCGAGGATCAGCAGGTTGGTCGGGCCGGGGGTGATCGACGCCACTGAGGCGAACAGGATGAAGGGCAGCCACTGGTTCATGGCTGCGCTCGTTGAGCAGTGAAGGGCATCGGGCATCGCTCCATATCGGGTGTGGCGCGATTGTCCGGCTGGCTGATTCAGCGGTCTTGAAGCTTTGTGCAGCGGCTGCGGTAGGCGCCCGGGGTAAGGCCATTGGCACGGCGAAACCAGCGGCCCAGGTGACTCTGGTCGGCGAAGCCCAAGTCGCTGGCGACATCCGCCGGTGCTTTGCCGAGTGCCAGCAGCCGGCGGGCGCGCACCAGGCGCAGCTGGATCAGGTAGCCGTGTGGGGCGATGCCGAAGGCGGCCTTGAACGCACGGCTGAGGCGAAAACGGTCGACGCCGCAGACCCGCGCCAGTTCATCGAGGCCGATGTTCTGGTGAAAGTGCGCATGCAGGTAGTCACGGGCACGCAGGGCCACGCGGGGTATCTGCGGGTTGCCCGGCAGGCGCTGGCGCCAGTGCAGGCTGCGCGAGATGCGTTCCAATAATGCGTCCAGCGCCGCGTCGCGCACCATGCGTGGCTCGTTGTCGTTCAACGCCTGCAGGGCATTGGCGATGCACGGCAGCAGGCCGGGATCGTCCGGCTGGGTGCGCGGCACACCGGGCAGGCAGTCGGCAGGCGCCTGCTCGAACAGCGCCGGCAGCGCGCGCGCCAGCCAGGCCGGCTCGAGATAGAGGGTGGAGTAGGTGAAGCCGCCCGGTGTCGGCGCATGGCCGTCGTGGATATCGCCGGGCTCGAGGAAGAAGGTCTGTCCCGGCACACTGCTGAACAGCGCGCGTCGGCAGTGGAACTGCTGCACGCCCTGCTCGGTGAAACCGATCAGGTAGCTGTCGTGCCAGTGCGGGT
>QFQM01000728.1 GCA_003243255.1 Flavobacterium psychrophilum
GATTGTCTTCGATCAGCACCAGGCTGCTGCCACCGTCGCTGATCGCCTTGGCCAGATCGGCTGGCGGCTGGCGCTGGACAAGCACGGCAGCGACGTCGTTGTCCCGTAGCTCGGCGCTTAGTTGTGCCAGCTTTTCGGCCGTCCATTCGGCGTCTGTCGCCACGCTCAGCTCGACAAGGTCGAGGTTGAGGTCGTCGATCAGGTAGTCGAAGTGATCTGACAGGCTGGCCACGCTGAGGTTGTCCAGTTCGGCCAGGCGGCTTTCGCTGGCGGCGCTGAGCTTGAGCAGGCGCTGCTTGAGCGTCGCCAGGTTGGCCTCGATCTGCGGCTTGGCCTCCGGCGCCAGGCGGCTCAGGTCGGCGGCGATCACATCGGCCATGCGCCCCAGGTTGTTGATATTGAGCCAGGGCTGGCTGGCCAGGGCGTCGCCGCCGTCGCTGCGCAGGGCGATGCCGGGCAGGGCGCCGTCCACCGGGCGTGCGCCGTCGACTTCGACGATGCGGATGTTGCTGCGCCGCGCCAGCGGGTAGAGCGGGTCGTCCGGCCACAGCGAGCGCAGGGCGATCACCGCGTCGGCGTCGCGCGCAGCCTTGTCCAGTGCTCCCGCGCCGCGGCCGGCGAAGTACGAGGGCTGGCGGCTGGCCGGCAGATTGGCCGGAGCGGCGCGTTGCAGCTGCACGGCGCTGCCGTCGAGCAGGCTGGCGCCGAGACCATAGGTGATCGGCAGGCTGGCGAGAATGCGCACGGGCTGTGTTTCGGCGTGCAGCGGGCCGGCGAGCAGGGCGCAGGCGGCGAGGGCGAGGCTCAGGCGTTGCAGGGTCATCCCAGGTTCCCTTTCAGGCTAGGCAGGATGCCGCGGGCGATGGCGGCGAGGGCGAAGGCGAGGCCAGCGATCATGATGATCGCGGCGCCGGAGGGGACCGGCAGCTCCAGGGCGATCGGCAGAAAGATACCGGCCAGTGTGCTGCAGGTGGCGATCAGCACCGACAGCCAGAAGAAGCCCTTCAGTGATTGGCTGAGCAGTCGTGCCGCGGCAGCCGGGATCACCAGCAGGGCGCCGACCAGGATGGCGCCGATGACCTTGACTGCAGCCACGGTGACCAGCGACACCAGCATCACGAACAGGTAGTCCAGCGGCTTCACCGCGACGCCACGCACGCTGGCCAGTTGCGGGTTGAAACTGGCCAGCATGATGCGGTTGTACAGCGGCAGTGCCAGGCCCAGCACCAGCAGCGAGACCAGCGCCAGCACCGCCAGGTCCTGGGCGTTGACCGTCAGC
>QFQM01000729.1 GCA_003243255.1 Flavobacterium psychrophilum
TTGAAAAAATATTCCTTAATGTAATATCCTTTATAACCCAAAAGAACCACAAAATCATTAAATCCATAGTGAGAATAGATCTTCATAATGTGCCAGATGATGGGTTTATTCCCGATCTCTGCCATTGGTTTGGGTTTGATGTCGGTTTCCTCACTAAGTCGGGTACCGAAACCACCTGCTAAAATCAATACTTTCATCTCTTATTATTATATTTTTCCGATTCTTACAGAAATATTCCTAAACTAAATGAATCCTATCGAAGTACATTAAAACCGCTCATTCAGGATTTCAACAAAATCAGCTCCCGCTAATCTTTCTTTCACCATATCAACATCACGTATATAAATGGAATTATGCGCTCCGGGGCCAATCGATTTGGTAAGCTCTCTATTGAATGGATCATAGGCGTAACACGTAAATCCGGCCTGCTCAAGTTTACGTTGAATAGCATTTTCGCTATACCCATACCTTTCACCTGATCCATTTAATTCGATAATGATGGCTTGAAGACTCTTATTTAATAAGGTATTATCAGCGCCATCCATCACTTCAGTTTCAAAGCCTTCCACATCAATTTTAATCAGAATGGTTCTTTCTTCTTCCGCTAGAAATGCATCCAGTGTATCCACACTTACCTCAATAGTAGCTTGATCACCAGCAATTGCGACATGATTTGCTGTATCAAGATCAGAGGTAAATGCAATGGTTCCTTTCTGAGCACCTAATGCCATATTATATACTTGCACCTGTACGTTTATATCATTGACAGCTATGTTTCGAATCAGGTAACTAAACGTTCGGGGAACCGGCTCAAAGGAAATAGATTTGGCACCTACGTGAGCGGAGGCTAAAACAGTATAGCTACCCACATTAGCTCCTATATCTACAAACAAATCATCGGGTCTCAAAAAATGCAGAAGAAATCCCATATCGGCAAATTCATGCAGGCCGCAATAAAGATTTCCAGTGGCTCCAGTCATTCCCTTATTTATAACAAGGGTAGATTTTTTAGTAAACGGGTAAAGTATAGGATAAGGGCTAAATCGGAATGTGAGTTGCCATTTAATAAAACGCAGGATACCTCCAGTCTTATTTTTCCTGATTAAAGGATGCGACACAATGTATTTCAGAATACTAAGTAATCTCATTTTATATCATTTATAACGACGTAGTCGTACTCCTGTGGATGAATAGATCGATCACTTCCAGTTGCCTGTGATAAGTATTATTTAATGCATAATCTTTTCTCTTCCTCATTAGCTCCTCGTTGTTGTAAAT
>QFQM01000730.1 GCA_003243255.1 Flavobacterium psychrophilum
GACCCCGAGGTCGGCCAGGTGCGGCAAGTGTTCGATGACCTGCTGAAAGCCACCGAACAGGCCGACATGCAGTTCATACAGCACCGTCTCGTGCCAGGGCCGACCATTCCAGTCGCGGTGATGCCAGATATAGGTCGAGTGATCGATTACCTGGCTGAAACCATGCACGCCCTCGATCTGTCGACGTGAGGCCGGATCCGGCACCGACCACTGTCCGTCGATGCGGTAGCGATAAGCGGTGTCGCTCGGGCAGTCGAGCAGCAACACGAACCAACCGTCATCTTCCGCCTGCATCGGGTGCAGCCCGCCATTTTGCAGTTCCACTTCCACCTGATGGCAACTGGGCGCCCACAGGGCGAAGCGCACGCGTCCATCGGCCATTGGCCGGGCTCCATGGCTGTACATCAACGCAGCGCTCGGTGGGCATTGGTCTGGCTCAGCAGACGTTGAAAGAGGCGGTCATACGCCTGCACCGACTGGCGCCAGTAGAGCGGCGCGCGCATGGCCTGGCAACGCATGGCATCCAGCAGTTCGGGATGCTCGAAGACCTGCAGCGCACGGTCGATGGCCCGGCGATAGGCATCGGCCCTGGGCGCATCGAAGAGAAAACCGCTGACGCCATCCTCGATGGTGTCGGCCAGACCGCCGGTGCAACGGGCGATGGGCAGCGAGGCGTAGCGCTGGGCGTACATCTGGCTCAGGCCACAGGGCTCGAAGCGCGAAGGCATGAGCAGGAAGTCGCTACCGGCATACAGGCGCCTGGCATCGCTTTCATCGAAACCAATATGCACGCCAATGCGCCCCGGATGGCGTCGCCCCAGCTCCGCCATGGCGGCCTCCAGCGCCGGCTCGCCCTGGCCGATCACGCCGATGCGGCCGCCACGCGCGACGATGTGCTCGGCAACCTGCAGGGTCAGATCTATACCTTTCTGCTGCACCAGACGCGATACCACGGCGAACAGCGGGCCGTCCGCATCGAGGTTCAGCCAGCGCCGGACATAGGTGGCATTGGCCTGCTTGCCCGCCCAGTCGCCAGCGCTGAATCCCTGCAGCAGGTGCGGGTCGCTTTCGGGGTGCCAGCTTTCGTCGATGCCATTGGCAATGCCGCTGAGCTGATTCAGCAGGACCTTGGTCCGCAGCAGGCCATCGAGGCCGCAGCCCTGTTCCGGTGTGGTGATTTCGCGGGCATAGCGGCGGCTCACGGTGGTGACATGCTGCGCATAGGCGATGCCGGCCTTGAGAAACGACAGCTGGCCGTAGAACTCCAGGCCATCGAC
>QFQM01000731.1 GCA_003243255.1 Flavobacterium psychrophilum
GGGCGAAAAAGCCAATCAGGTTGTCAACAACCTCGCTTCACAAGCCAGCAGCAAAGGCATACCGGTGAAGCTGAGTGATATCATCAACCTGAAAGTGAACATCGGGGGCAGCATTACCAGTCCGTCCATCAAAACCGACCTGAAAGATGCCGGCAGCAGCCTGGCGCAGGATATCAAAGATCAGGCTAATCAATTTGTAGAAGCCAAGAAAGCCGCCGCTGACAGCGCCGTAGCTGCCGCCAAACAAGCAACGAAAGACTCTATCGCCAGTGCCAAAAACCAGGTGATCAGTGGGCTGAAAGATGAACTGGGCAAGCAGCTCTCCGGCCAGAAAGACAGCACCGGCGAGAAAAAAGACATCAAGAAAGGACTGGAAGAGACCGGCAAGGGGCTGATCAATAACATCCTCAAGAAAAAGAAGAAAGATACCGATAGCACGAAGCAGTAAAGAGCTATAATAATTCAAAAAATCCCTGACCTTCACACGGTTAGGGATTTTCTTTTGCTTTTAATCTTATCCCTTAACTTTAAGTTTTGTAACTACTTCAATATGAGTGACCCGGTTTATTTTACAAGGTTGGAAATAGAAAATGTGCGGTGTTTCGGCCCTGAAACAACACTTGACTTGAGTGATGGGAAGGGAAATTGGAAAAAATGGACAGTAATATTGGGAGATAATGGTACAGGTAAATCCACATTATTACAGATTCTGGCAGCAAGCGAAATTGAAATAATAAAAGATTATGGCGACCCCCGGTACGCCTTCCTATTGTCCAATAGGATTCGAACAGTTTTTAAATTATAATTGGGATTACTCGTCTCCGATTATCAAAACCGGAAATGCAAAAGCATATGTAAATAATATAGATAACGATGAACATATTTATTTAGACTTTACGAATGATATGCAATCAGGAACAACCCTAATTGATAATGAAAGATTTAGTTTACTTAAATGCTTTGGATACGGTGCCAATCGTTCAATGAGTTCGACTTCACTTGCCGAGAGTATGTCCGACAATTCAAAAACTCTATTCATTGACGATGCTAAGCTCATTAATGCAGAAGAATGGCTATTACAATTAGATTATATTGCCAGCAAAGAATCTGACATAAAAGATTTTGCAATAAAAAAAAGGACGCAGGTAAAACAGATTTTAATTGACTTATTACCAGACATTGAAGATATAAGGTTTTCTATACCGACAAAAAAGAACTTAAAATCATCGATTGAGTTCTTGACTCCTTATAAAGAATGGATTACCATTCATCAACTT
>QFQM01000732.1 GCA_003243255.1 Flavobacterium psychrophilum
TATCATAAGTCTTCCCGACCTCTTCATTGCATCCACACGCCTTTGCTATGCCTTCCAATCCATTAAGCTCCGCTTTGGAGATGGCGATGATACTGCTCGTTCGTTGTTTGATGCTTTTATAGATGGCGTTGACCTTATCTACATAGGGGTCATCTTTAGTCAGTTTTTTACTTTTCACCATCCGTTCGAGATACTTCATGAAGTCGTGTATTCTTTTCTCATCCGACTTTCCCTGCAAGCCAATGAACCGTTTGATGGCTGTGATGGAAGCAAATACTTTTTCTCCACCAGCTATGGCTACCAGGTGATTGAGGTTTTTTTCATTGATGGCGAACAATTCTTCGCCTTTCATCTTTTTGTAGGCATGTATCAGTTTGGATTGTATCATTTCAATCTCAGTGGCCAGGGGTGAAGTTTTGCGAATGAGTTTCTGCACAATGGAGCGTTGCAGTGCTTTGATGAAAGCGAGGATTGCGGAAGGCGCTTTTACTTTGTTATGAAGCCCTACATAACGCTTAATGAATTTTACTTCTTCACCAATGTGTTCCACCTGCTTTACATTCGCTGAATCTGACTCCGCATTTTCGTTGATCTTTTTAGTCATAGGTTCTTTAGTTGCTGACTTCAGATCGACCTTCTTTTTCCCTTTCGTAACTTCTTTTTGTTCTTTTTCAGGTTGTGAAGAATGCGCTTCTTTCTTATCGCGCGTTAAAGCATAGTCATGCAGCTTTTGAAAGTATAGGTCAATCACCTTTCTGATGCCTTCGCTGTCCTGATAGTTATTCCAGTTGCTTCCGTTGGAAGTGCTCTTCACTACCAGGTCATGGCCTTTTCTTAACGTTTCGGGTAAAGTGGCTATACCGATCCGTTCTACTTGATCAAAGTAATTATCTATTGTTATCGCTGTCATATTAAGCGGCAAAGTTTAATAGTTCTAATTCGAGTTCCAGGGCGAAAGCTTCCAGCTCCAGCTGTTCCATTGCTGATGGTGTACGCTCAGGTACTACCACCATGGCAGGTTTAACCTTTATTACCCTTTTAGTGATTTCATTTTTTATTACCTCGTATTGCGATGGGCTGAGTGATACACTGTCGTTGAATTTCTCCTGCAATACGTTGACTAACTCATCTATTTTTTCTTCGCTCAGCGTTGCCGTCATCTTATCGGATACTTTTTCAAAGTTGTTCTTATCCACTATTTTTAAAATGTCTGTATCCAGGTACACATCACCACCTCGCGCCCTTGATGAGGATACCATGATCTTGAACTTTTCGG
>QFQM01000733.1 GCA_003243255.1 Flavobacterium psychrophilum
GGCACTTCTTTCATGGTGCAATTGTCGGCCCATGTTTTAAACTGGTTTTCGAGCTGGGGATAGGCTATCAGCAGGGTGGCCTTGGGGGAATTGATGTTCACCCTGATGAGACCATGTTCCCTGTATGTCTTTTCTCCTTCTTTTGATTGCAGGTTGGCTACCCATTGCGGGGTTATATCTTCCATTGTGCGGGCTACTGTATTTGACTTCAGGCCTGTTATGGATGCCGGATCGTAAGCGTATTGTGCTTTATAGGCATCGGTTTCGTCGTACAAATCCTGCAGGTATGATTTCTCCAGCAAGGCATCGAATATAATCTCTCCTGCTTCGTATTGGCCGCCGTGGGTTATTTCGTGTATGAAATTGGCCGTGGAACCTACGGTCAATACAACGCATTTTCTTTTGGCATCCCAGGAAA
This sequence comes from Flavobacterium psychrophilum, assembly GCA_003243255.1. Next base: position 419 of record QFQM01000733.1, read on the forward strand.
TGGATCCTTCTGGCTTATCAGCGGTTTGCAGGATGTACTGTTCATCGCTTTTCTCCAGTGAATTGATTAGTTCGATCACTTTGTCGAGCTGGGTGACACGTGCTTTGAGGTTGTTGATCTCCAGTTGCGCTTTTTCCTTGTAGCGGCAGGCTCTGTTTTCTTTTTCGGTAATGGCTTGCTGCAAGCTGTCGCGCTTATCAATGATCAATTCCTTATGTCTTGACCATTCGTCGTAACATAAGGAATTGATGCCTTTGGGTGCAGGTAGTGCTATCATTCCGGCATCGGGTTTATCTATTGTGCTTTCTTTAAACAGGGGATAATTGGCCACTGAGGTGAAGCCGATAAGGTTTATCAGCAAAAAGGATAGTTGCCTGGACATTTGATCAAGGTTTAATGGACTGCAATAAGTATTCGGCCGTGTATTATACACGGAATGGTTCTTAACGCTGAATGGAGCTACTTAACTGGTGTGTTTTCAAAATCGTACAGAAACTTACTACTTAGGGTTGCCTGGAGGGCTTTAAACTCTAAAGGGTTAGTACAACTATGGGTTAGCGGGCTACTATGGATAAAAAGCAATGCAACGTTAGTAAGTTTCTGAGCTAACAGCAAAATTTTTGCATTAAAAGTAGTGTTAATTTGATCTTAATTAAGTGGTCTTAAAAGGGCTAAGTGTAAACATAGGGGCCATGCTAACGCTCAAGCATAAATTTTTAAAAAACGCAGGAAGAATATACGAACAAAAATAAAAACAGGACAGCGCTTGCTGTCCTGTTTGGTATAATGGGCGGATATAACCGCAGTGTATGTTATGCTTATCCGATGATGCCGGCGGCACGTTTCTGCACAAA
>QFQM01000734.1 GCA_003243255.1 Flavobacterium psychrophilum
AAGTCGACCATCAGCCCCCGCGCCACCGTGGCCAGGTAATCACGTGGCTCGCGAATGCTCGCCGCATTGCCGGCACGCAGCAGACGCACGAAGGTGTCCTGCGCCAGGTCTGCGGCATCGCAGCCATTGCCCAGGCGCCGACGCAGCCAGCCTTGCAGCCAGTTGTGATGGTCACGGTAGAGGGTGTGCAGCACCTGGGCGTCGGCGGGCATAGCGCGATTTCATATCAAATGACAATGAATTGCATTGTCATCCGTACCTTATCGACTTGGCAACACTGCCAGTGCTACGCCAGCTCGCGTCTCAGCCACTGCGCCAGGCGCTCGCTGCGCGGATCGGCGCGACGCGTCCACAGCGCCAGGCAGCCCGTGGTTGCGACGAAGCCCCAGGGCGCGACCAGGCGCCCGGCACGCAGGTCGTCGGCAACCAGCGTCTGCGGCGCAATGGCCACGCCGAGACCCGCAGCGGCAGCCTCCAGGAGATAGTAGAGATGCTCGAACCCCTGGCCCTGCTGCAGTCGCTCGGGCGCCAGCCCTTGGGCACGGGCCCATTGCGGCCAGGCCTGCGGGCGCGAGGTGGTGTGCAGCAGGGGCTCAGCGTATAGCGCATCGGCGGTGGCCGAACTCAACGGCGTGTGGTTGGCATAGCGCGGGCTGAGTACCGGGCCGATGCGTTCGGGCGCCAACTCGAATACCTGCATGTCGCTAGGCCACGGCGGGTCGGCAAACAGCAGGGTGGCGTCCACCTCGGCGCTGCGCGGGTCCAGCTCGCCCTGGCTGGCCGACAGTTGCAGGCGCAGTTCCGGCAGCTCGCGCTGCAGGCGATCCAGGCGTGGGATGAACCAGCGCGCCAGCAGGCTGCCCGGGCAGCCAAGCACGAAGGGCCGCTCTTCCTGCTGACGGCGCAGGTCGGCGCACACGCCACGCAAACGCTCGAAGCTCTCCGAGGTGACATCGCGCAGGCGCAAGCCGGCATCGGTGAGTTTTACGCCACGCCCATCCTTGTCAAACAAACTGACCCCGAGCTGTTCCTCCAGCGTACGAATCTGCCGGCTGATCGCGCCGTGGGTGACATGCAGCTCATCGCCGGCGCGGCTGACGCTCTGTAGGCGAGCAGCGGCCTCGAAAGCACGCAGGGCATTGAGTGGCGGAAGGTCTCGGTTCATATCGAGTGAATTTTCCTGACAAGTCGGAAAACTCTAATGATTTTTCTGCTGCCTGACCATGGCCGCCTGAATAGTCGATGCATCAGCCTCGATCAGAAGGTGACGGG
>QFQM01000160.1 GCA_003243255.1 Flavobacterium psychrophilum
TAAGAATGTAGAAAAAAATCCGGCAAAAAAAATCATTAAAGACTTTACACTTCCGTATGAAGACCCTGCAATAACAAACCCTCAGGAATTGGCATCGTTTCCAAAGCCATCGGAAATTGTAGACGCAAAAGAAATCGAACACGAAAGTGAAAGCCATTTGGTTAATAAAAGAACTCCGGTCAGAGAAGGGCGTAATATTATACGAACTGATAACAACCCGGACAATGACGGATTCATGTAATAAAAAGAGCCTTTTTAAGGCTCTTTTTTTATAATCATGACCTGTAGTATTAAAAAAAGATTAGTTCTCTTAAAAACATTAACATACTACAACGTTTTCGTTAAATTATAATTTGTATCTTTAATCTATAAATCAGACGATTATGGCAAATTATTTATCTAACCGCCACGATCTGGGAGACCTTGGCGGAAACCCGAACATCATGAACAATTCATACGACAGCTTTACATTTCCGTATGAAGACCCGGCAATCATCAATCCGGACGAACTAGCGTCCTTCCCTAAAACAACATGCCCTTCTCATAATGGTACTTTCCCTCATCATGAAAGCCACTTAGTAAACAGAAGGAATCCGTTGAGGGATGGAAAGAACATCACCATAACAGATAACCATCTCGATTAAAAATGGTTATTCGATTAATCAACTTTACTTAAAATGACAAGGGGCTTTGGCCCCTTTATTTTTTCGCTTAAATCTGACTGGACCTTCGGTTTGGCAAATGTTATTTTATTCCCAATTAAAGTTTTGTTAGGAAAAACCCACCAATGTTTTAAATACATTTAATGTATAAACTAATAAAACCCTTAAAAATGAAAACGATAAATCTTATAAAACAAATGGTATTCGCTACCGCTGTTATTGCGGGAATGAATACATTTTCGTCATGTAACAGCTGTGACAGAAAAACTCAGACAACAGAAGAAAGCACATCGGTGACTTATGAAAGCACTACAGATGGAGACACCGTTTCAACAGATGAAACATCTTCTTCTGTTAATGACGGAACAACGACATCAACCTCTATTAAAGCCAACAGCTCAGGTAGCGGTACAGCCACTACTACAACCAAATCAACTACTACAACTACTTCCTCTTCTGCTTCTAAAAATGTAAAAGACGAAGCAGCGAGACAGCAGGCTATTACCGACAGGATTGAAAACAGTGATGCAGGTAGCGCGGTAGACAAAAATGGAAATCCAATAAAAAGCAGTGGCGATGCAGGATCGGGAATGGGAACAGGAACAGGAAGTACGGGTAATAATTCCAGAGTAACAACCAGAGAAGCGCAACGAAATTAAATCCCGGATCATGAAAATTATAAAAGAAGCTATATATACATCAATATTTGGTTCCGATATTAGTCTGGAATCATGCTACAACAATACAACTGACGATAAGAATGACAATATAGAATTCGAAATCAGATCGTTGCTGTCTTCTGACAAATTATACTTATATAATTAAATTTCAAGAGTATGATAACAGATAAAAAGAAATCTCCTAAAGTGTCAGATAATAAAAATGATACATCTAAAAATGACACAAAACAGGAGGAAAAAAGTCAACACGAAAAGTTCAGCCCGGGAGAACCGGATAATTATAATCCCGAAGAATTTAATACTGACTGATTTTTAGTCAACTTCATAGGATTCATTTTCCTTAAATAAAAAAGCAGCATTAGTAGTAATAATGCTGCTTTTTTATTTATATCGATTTATGCTTATAAGTCTTAAACCTTTTAATAAAATTATTTTATGGCACTTTACCCTGATTTGTGGTATTAGATCCCGGCAGGATATTTACCTGATTGTTTGTCCCGGTTGGCTGTTCAGTTGTGATTGCTGTCCCCGGTTGCAATGCTCCCTGGGGCTGAGGATAAGCCAGTGTTTTGCCCGGATAAGGCGAGTCAGTTCCGTTAAGCGGATTTGCAATGGGTACAGGTTTCGAAATTTCTGTAGAGGGAGAAGTAGAAGTTACCGGGCCATTAGCCATTGACGGATTTACTTTTTTAGCTGCATCCCTGTTAATCTGTTGTGTTGCATTTACCGTTGGCGGTGTACCAGGAGAAGGCATAGTAGTAACCGGATCTACTTTATTTACCTGCGCTGAAGCAATCCCAAAAACCAGCATTGCACTCAGCATAAAAATTGATTTTTTCATAATGCATGTTTTTTGTGTTTCCTATAAAGTTAGCAAACACTAACCATATAAACCACTGAAAACATACCAATTAACCTATTTTTAACCGCTTAATAAATATGTATTGAAGATTTTAACAGTATAAATAAGAAAAGGGCCTTACGGCCCTTTTCTATTAACTTAACTAACTCAAATTATTCTAGCATAAAGCATATTGTGCTTTTTTGATTGATGCTACTTTTATAATGCATAATGTGTGCCAAAATCTATATTTCAATCAAAAATATTTTTATCTATTCCATTTTTCAAGTCTGTAAGCACTATCCCAAAAAAGGTATTCTAAACGGCTGGCACTCAAAAAAGCTTCGCTCATAAGTTGCTGTTGCTCAGGTGTAGCTTTATCTGCAATAGTATCACAAATTGCTATAGCTTTATCTACCAGCAATCCAAACGCTTCTCCTGCATATGTTGCAATCCAGTTCTGATATGGGTTATTCTCAATATTAGCTATTGAAAGTATATGATCGCCTACTTTCTTATATATCCAAAAGCAGGGTAAAACTGCAGCCATTCCTACAGCAGAATCAGCCATATAAACCGTACTCTGCAAATAGTGTACATAATGATGGCAGGCCGGCGACATTGGTACTCTGCAGGTGAGATTATAATCTTTAAAATAAGAATCGTGCAGGGAGCGTTCAACCACCACAGCTCCTTCAGAAAACCTTATGAAATCGAGCATAGTATCGACATCACGGGCTTTGGCTGCAATAATAGCCAGTACACGTGCAAAGTATTCAAGATAGTGTGCATCCTGTTGCAGGTAATATTTGAATTTTTCGACATCAAGTGTTCCGGCAGCCAGTTCTTTTATAAAAGGCATATCAATAATATCGCTATACACCGGCAAAGCTTGTGCCCATGCTTTTTCAGACCATTTCATTCTTTATCATTTTTTGAGGGTTATACGAATGGTTCAATGGGCCATTTCCTTTACCGATAACAACATCGGCAGCATTTAATATGGCTCCATGTACATATTCCTGTGCTTTGGTTACTGCATCCTTTAAACTGAGACCTATGGCCAGATATGAAGCTATAGCTGATGACAACGTACATCCTGATCCATGCATATTTTGTGTTTCTATTTTATCGGAATGGTATTCCTGAACCAGCCCCGAAGCGTTAACCAACATTGATGTCAGCCTTTCAGATTGAAGATGCCCTCCTTTCAGCAACAATGCTTTCGGATTCATCTGCATTATTGCAGCAGCAGCTTCATACATATCATCAATCTCCCTAACAGGTATTCCTGCCAGTAATGATGCCTCATCCATATTAGGGGTAATAAGTGCTGATACGGGAAACAACTTCTCTACGATTGCTGAAACAGTATCCTGCTCGATAAGGCGATGCCCACTTGTAGAAATCATTACCGGATCGAAAACAACAGCTATATCAGGATAATTCCCTAAAACCTCAGCAATAACATTTACGAGGCCTACACTATGCACCATCCCTATTTTTATAGCATCAGGCTTAATATCTTCTAAAACTGCCAATAGCTGTTCCTTTACAAATTCCGGTGGCACGCTATGGATCGCTCTTACACCACATGTATTTTGCGCTACTAATGCTGTCACTACACTCATCCCGTAGCATCCAAGTGCTGCAAATGTTTTCAGGTCGGCCTGTATTCCTGCACCACCTGTTGGGTCGGTTCCGGCAATCGTAAGCACCGTTGGGTATGTATATTTTTTTTTCATAAAGCTTTCTCAATTTGGTTTCGTATTTCGGTAGCGGCTTTTTGGGGATCTTTCGCTCCGCATATTGCCGACACTACTGCTATACAGTCAGCTCCGGCTTTTATAACATCAAAAGCATTCTTTTCATTCATATTGCCAATAGCTACAAGCGGTTTAGGAGTAAGTCCTCTGATTGTTGTTATCCCCTCAAGTCCCCACTCGGTTACAGTATCGGTTTTTGTTGAGGTTATAAAAACCGGACTGATCCCCAGGTAATCTGCAAACTGCACCTGATCATTAGCAAGCTGTTCCAGATACTCCACCGAGTACCCCAGCATATTACATTCAGGCCATTGCGCTTTTATTTGTGAAGGAGGCATATCACTGTTGCCAACATGAATTCCGTAAGCTGCAGATGCTTTTGCTACATCTAAAGCATCATTGATGATCAGCGGTACATTGTAACAGTCAAGCATAGCTTTAAGGTGTATCGCTATCTCTGTAAACTCAGGAATAGGGAGGTTCTTTTCACGAAGCTGAACCATATCTACACCACCTTTTACTGCCTGTTCTGTTATAGCTACAATATTACGCCCAAGGCAGGCTTCCCGGCTTACTACCAAATATAGCCTGCTTAAGAAGTCACTAGCCATTATGTTCTTCTGCTTTAAGATGCGTAAAGAATTCCTCCTGAGTAATATTGTGTAGCTTGTCAAGTATATTAAGCTGTAGGCTTCCCGGTCCTGCGCTTATTTTTTGAGCCAGTTCACCTGCTATTCCAAGCGATGCCATAGCTGCTGCCATACCGATTACTATATCATCGCTAACAGCTGCAAATGCTCCTGTTAATGCCGATGCTGTACATCCTAAACCGGTAACCTGCTGCATCAGCGGATGACCATTACTGATGTATATCTTTTTGTTTCCCGATACAATTACATCTGTTGCGCCTGAAACACATACTACACTGCCAAAAGTATCAGATAGCCATTGAGCGGCCCCAATAGCTTCATTACTTTGATGAATACTGTCTACACCTTTAGTTTTGGCTTCTCCTACTTTTGCCAAAGCCATAATCTCTGAGGCATTCCCCCTGATTACTGTTGGCTTAAAAGCCAGCAACTTCGCTACAGTTTCATTACGATAGGCCGTTGCACCGGCTCCTACCGGATCTAATACCCAGGGTTTTCCAAGTTCATCGGCTTTTTGTGCTGCTTTGAGCATACTCTCAACCCAATATTCGTCTAGCGTACCGATGTTTATAACTGATGCTCCGCAGATGGCAACCATATCCTCAACTTCAGGATGGGCATGAGCCATAATGGGTGATGCTCCGGCAGCAAGCAGAGCATTAGCTGTAGTATTCATTACCACATAATTGGTGATGTTGTGCACAAGGGGTGAATTTTCACGAACGGAAAGGATACATTTCCAAAGAGACTCTTTCATATTTATTTGATCTGATTAATAAAATATGGCTATAGGTCTCCTACAGAAGTTCAAGAAATAACAGTCGTCATTCCTGCGCTTTTCCCTACGTCGGTCTCAACCGTATCAGGTTCAAAGGGACTCTCTCAATTCTTTTCAGAATACCCCTAAAGCCAAAGTTCAAATATACCGATAGTATTTATAAAACAAAAAAAGACAGGAGTTAATTCCTGTCTTTTCTTCTTTTATTATTTAGGAAAGGATATCTCACAATTAAATTCAAACTCCTCCCCTTCATTTATATGCCTTACACCGGGGTGCGAATCTCTGACCCCTTTTATTGAAAGCACTACTTTGTTGTTAACTATTGGCCTCCAGCCCTCTTTGGTTACTGTCTGGCTTTTATTATCGACACGTTCATAAAGCGTATATTTCAGATAATTATCCTTACCCTCTTTTACCACGTCAAATGCTATTGAAAATACATCATTCAGCCTTACAAGTTTAGATCTGTAAGCATCCATAGTACCTTCTTTTATTACCGGCTCTATGGTTTGGTGAAACCTGAATATACCTACATTAAAGTTTTTTACCTCAACTTTAAATTTGCTATTCAACGGAATGTCTGATTTCCCTGTTCCTTCAGCAATATATCCAGCTGCGGATTCAACCTCTTTCTTTGCTTTAGTAATACCATCCCTGGTTAATGGTAATGGAATTACTTCCTGTAGCAAATGTGCAGTAGCGTTATAGAAATGAGAACCCGGGCAGCGTGAAAAATTATCCTTCACAAAAGTTTCAAGGCCTTTCCAAACTTTAACTTCTTTTTGTTCTTTCTTTCCATAAGCTGTAAAATAGCCTGTTTTTGTAATCGCTCCGGCTTCAGTCACATCAAGAACAGCGGTAATCTCTCCTTCTTTTGGAGTATATTTTTTTATGGAGTCCAGGTTTTTAAGTACAAAATTATAGGTGCTTACCTGAAGCTGCCTTACATCACAATTTTTTTCCTGAGCCAAACCTTTTGAAAAAAATATAAATAGTGATGCTGAAAGCAATAAGTGTAATTTCATTGTTGTAGTTGTCTTTTTGTAAAAGTAATAAACGTAACGGATATCACAATTGTTATGCCGCTTTTGTTAAACAGTACCCGGGGCTTTTACCCTACCAACTGCCATTAGCCAAATATACAAAAACAAAAAAAGGGCCGAAGCCCTTTTACTATATCCTTTTTTAAATATTAGAATCTGTTATCGCCATCAAGAAGATTTCCAAGACCGCCTAAAATACTGCCTTCACCTCTTTGCTGCCCACCTCCCTGCGGTGCCGAAGCGTAGATCCTGCCGGCAAGCCTGCTGAACGGAAGCGACTGTATGTATACAACGCCCGGTCCCTGAAGTGTGGCATAAAACAGCCCTTCACCTCCAAAAATGGTATTTTTTATACCTCCTATAAATTCGATATCATAATCTACAGTTTGTGAAAAACCTACAATACATCCTGTATCTACCTTAAGCACCTCGCCGGCCTGAAGTTCTTTTCGGGCAAGTGTACCTCCGGCGTGCACAAAAGCCAAACCGTCACCTTCAAGTTTTTGCATGATAAAACCTTCTCCACCAAAAAGCCCTCGGCCAAGTTTTCGTGAAAACTCAATACCTACCGATACCCCTTTTGCAGCACAAAGAAAAGCATCTTTCTGGCAGATGAACTTACCGCCAAACTGCCTAAGGTCGAGCGGAATGATCTTTCCCGGATATGGCGAAGCAAAACTTACTTTTCGTTTAGTATGATACTGGTTAAGAAAAACCGTCATGAACAAATTTTCTCCTGTAAGCATGCGCTTTCCTGCAGAAAATAATTTCCCCATTATACCTTCATTCTGATTAGAGCCATCTCCAAAAATAGTATCCATCTGAACACCGCTTTCCATCATCATAAAGCTTCCGGCTTCAGCAACAACAGCTTCCTGCGGATCAAGCTCTATTTCTACATATTGCATTTCTTCACCATAAATGTGGTAATCAATTTCGTGTGCAAGCATTTTATTTATGTTTTAGATTGGTTTATTTATAAAACATATTAGACGAACAGAACAGCTATTCGTTACACACAAAAAATAAAAACATATTTTACTGTAACAAAAAATGATTTCAGCTACTAATGATTAAATCATCGGGTCAATCATCAATCACCGAAATTTATTTGAATTAGTTAGAAAATAGAAAAGCCTTCCCAATCAGGAAGGCTTTTACTTTGAAATAATGTCTTTTTTATGGTGTTTTATTGAGTTTCCAATAGGATAAAATATCAGCTATAAGCTTTTTGTATCCTGAAAAGGTAACCGGCTTGGCAAAATACCCCTGAACAGACCTTTGATAAGCTCTTGATATATAATCAGCTGTATCAGAAGTAGTCAGGAAAAGATATGGCGAACAACGCTCGCTAAGATCCGGATCTTTGCTAATGAGGTCACGAAGCGTAAAACCATCAACTTTTGGCATATTAATATCCGAAAGCAGTAAAAAGGGCTCAGTCTTAGTTGATTTCAAATAATTTATAACTACTGAACTGTCTTCTATGACTACAAGTCGGTTATCATAATTATTTTCTGTCATTACCTGGTCAAATGCCTCAATCAGAATTTCCCTGTCGTCGGCATCGTCTTCTATGAGTATTATATCTCCATTTGTTTTCATACCCAAATATATCTAAAAATTAAATATTAAAACTTTAGAAACTTAAATTGTAAGAAATTCGGTAAAATGTTATTAGATTTTTTTCTAATTTACGACAATAAAAGCCAGATGGTTTTACGATAATGCATATTTGAATATATATCGACAAGCTGCAAATAAAATGTCAGAACGACCTCCTGTGATTTATTACACCGTAAAAAGATTTTATTGTTAAACTTGATTGCGTTTAAAAAAATTCAGATACTTTTATGCCTCATTAATTCATAATCTATGAAAAGACTTATTTATTTGTTCGCTCTATGTCTTGTATCAGTATCGGCATTTGCGCAAAAAATCACATCAAATGATTTACAGGGAAGCTGGAAACTGACCGGATTTAACCAAAATGGCATCACTCTTGATGTAACAACAGGAGTAACCACGGTATCTCCCGAGCTTAAAAACCAGATTTCTGCCGAAATGATGACACAGATAGATGAAAGCGTAAAACAAATCCTTGAGTCTTTAAGAGCTTCAAACGTTACTTTTACAAACAATAACATAGTGCAGAATATGGGAGGAACGGAAAAGAACGGTACTTATGTAATTAAAGATCGCGACGGACATCAGGTAATGACTACCAATTGGAACGACAAAACAACAACAGAAACATCTGTATGGATAAAAGATAAACAGTTGTATATATTTAAATATGAACAGGGACAAAGTGCCGAGTTTGTTTTTAATAAAGTTTAATTTTAGGACTAAGACGGATTACAATAATTATGAAAAATTTTCTTTTGACCCTTGGTATAATTCTTTTTTCAATACCTATGTGGGCACAAAAACATACTCCAAAAGACCTTCAGGGAAACTGGAAACTTGTTACCTATAATGTTCAGGGGGCGAGTCTTGATGTAACTACAGGAAAAGCCATTTTAACAGAAAAAAATGACAGCCCTTTAATGGCAGCAATGGGAGGCAAGCTTATTGCAGACATGGAAAGCTATGCAGAAGGACTAAGGATGTCTACCCTGGAAATAACAGAAAATAACTTTTCGCAGGTAGTTGTAGATTTCATGAGGAACGGACCTTATACTATTACCGAAAAAAATGGCCAGCAATTTATCTCCGCTAGTTTTGACGATGGTACTAAAGATGATATTGCTTTTAAGTTCATAGACGGTAAACTATGTCTTTTTAGCCTGAAAGGCCCAAAACAATACATTTATAAAAAGCTGTAAACACAGCATCATACAAATAAAAAACTCCCCGTTATTGCGGGGAGTTTTTTATTTGTATGATTTTATTACTCAGCATTTGCAACAATTTTCATTGCACTTCTGTATAGGTAAGTACCATATATATGACGTCGTGCAAAACGTGCAGGAGAATCGGCATTGATCATTTTGATGTACACGTTTTTTGGCACCCCAAAATACTCATACGAACTTCCGTCTAAAAAGTTGATGTACAATACCTGGTTATCCATATAAAACTCATGAATGCCCGATGCAGTTGTAGTTTTTGTATATTCAGAAAAATTCTTTTCGGCAGTTTCAGGAGCTACGCTCACCAGAAAATGATATGCTTCAATAATTTCTTTACTCTTTTCTTCAGCAGCGTTACGCTCTTCATCCGTAGTACAGGTATCCGGATGACAATCCTTCATACTGTTCCTGTAAATGGTTTTCAGTTCTTTTAGCGTGGCTGTTTTTGTAACGTCGAGCAGCTTTCTGTACTCAACAATCTTTTTCATGTTCATATAAATCCTGATAATGTGCGCCTTAGTTAGCGGGCGCAAAAGTAGTCATTTAGAATGACTTAGCAAGAATCGATTTCAAAATATCTGAAATTTAATATTTTACACCCGATAAAAAACAAAAAAAGCTCCACATTTCTGTGAAGCTTTTACTTAGTAGCGGGAACAGGACTCGAACCTGTGACCTTCGGGTTATGAGCCCGACGAGCTGCCTACTGCTCTATCCC
>QFQM01000735.1 GCA_003243255.1 Flavobacterium psychrophilum
AACGCGACTACTGCGTGCAGTACGACGAAAGCGACCTGCACTTCATCCAGCGCCTGTGCGAGGAAGAAGGCATCAGCTTCCACTTCCAACACAGCGAAGACAGCCATCGTCTGGTGTTTGGCGACGACGCCAGCGTCTTCCCCAAGCTCGATCCGCTGAATTACCAGCAAGGCAGCGGCCTGGCCGCCGATCACGAAGTGGTGCGCGCCTTTGGCGTGCGCCTGGAAACCCGCAGCACCCACGCCACCTGGCGCGACTATGACTTCGAGCAGCCCAAGCTGCAGATGGAGGCGGACTACCGCAGCGAGTTCAGCCCGGCACTGGAGGTCTACGACTACCCTGGTCGCTTCACCGACCGCACACGCGGCAAGCACCTGGCCAAACGTAGCCTGGAGCGTCTGCGCAGCGACTACGAACTGGCTGAAGGCCAGAGCGACGCCTACCTGATCAGCGGCCACTTCCTCGCCCTCGCCGGCCACCCGCGCCAGCAGTGGAACGACCTCTGGCTACTCAATGAAGTCATCCATGAAGGCAAGCAGCCGCAGGTGCTGGAGGAGTCGGTGACCAGCAACACCCAGCCCGGTGATGGCTTCCAGCAGGGCTACCGCAACCGCTTTACCGCCACCCCCTGGGACATCCCCTACCGCCCCGCGCTCGAACATCGCAAACCCAAGGTATTGGGCAGCCAGACCGCCGTGGTCACCGGCCCGGCTGGCGAGGAAATCCACTGCGACCAATATGGCCGGGTGAAAGTGCAGTTCCACTGGGATCGCGAAGGCCTGGGTAACGACACCACCAGTTGCTGGCTGCGCGTGGCCTCCAACTGGGCCGGCGACGCCTATGGCGGTGTGGCCATTCCGCGCGTGGGCATGGAAGTGCTGGTCACCTTCCTCGAAGGCGACCCCGACCAGCCGCTGATCACCGGCTGCCTGTACCACGCCGAGCACGTGGTGCCCTACGACCTGCCGGCGAACAAGACCCGCAGCGTCTTCAAGACCCTGAGCAGCCCGGGCGGTGGCGGCTACAACGAATTTCGCATCGAAGACCGCAAGGGCGCCGAGCAGATCTACATCCACGCCCAGCGTGACTGGGACGAGAACATCGAACACGACCAGAAGATCCGCGTCGGCAACGAGCGCCACGACACCGTCGAAGCCAACACCCACACCGAACTGCGCGCCGAGGAACACCGTACCACCGACCTCGACCGCAAGGTGGAAGTGCGCGCCAACGACCACCTCACCGTCGCCGTCACCCAGCACAACAAGAT
>QFQM01000736.1 GCA_003243255.1 Flavobacterium psychrophilum
AACGCTCATGCTACGGCGTGGGCGCACTTATCGTTGCCGGGTTTCCTAAGACCTCAGTGCGGTGAGCTGTTGCCTGCGCTCTTTTTTGTGCAGGCAACAGTCAGAGGAAATCACTAAAAGCAACAGACCATGACTTCAGCCGATCACTACCCGAATTTTGACTACACCGCGGAACAATTATCGAAGTTTCTTGCTGCATGCGACTTTTTTACCATTATGCTGAAAAACGGTGAAATCATTCATTTTACTCCTAAAGATGTACCAGCATTCACAAAATGGTTGGAGAAAAATAAAATAGCGAATATTAGATCAGAGGACGGATGGGTCATAACTAAGAAAACATAAGAACTGATACAATATTCCACGGCAACTATGTTTTCCATTCGCCGCCCGGCTACCACTATCCAAAATGCTATGCAAAAACACCTTACTTATGTAAAGCAGTTTTTTTTCATTGAAAGATTCGTACAAAATACCGCTCATTTTGACAGACGTGGTATTGCTGTTTGCCACAGCTATTTTCATTATGACTTATTGCGAAGAGCGGGCAGATATATACCTGCTACCTGAAGGCTTTAATGGCACTGCTACCGTATTCTTTAACGAGCCTGCCGGAGCACCTGAAAACCGAAGTGGTGAAAAACGCACTTTTAAAATTCCCGCGTCTGGAACTTTACACACGCAAAGTAATTATAAAAAGAAGTGGAACAACTATTACTATGTAAAATCAGACGGTAGCTTACGGCAATTGATGTACGGAGACGCACGTATGGCCGGAGGGGTTTCTTATCGCGCAGTGATTTTGACAGTGTATGGGTTCAGGAAATGAATGTTTCTGAACTCGACACCAATGGTAAAATGGTAACTGTCGCTACTATTATTATTGTAAAACGCAACTATTGACACCATTTTAAATTGCGACATAAACAAGCCACTTGAAGAATCGGTGTTTATATCTTCATCCATTCTCTCCAAGTGGCTTTCTGACGTTACCCCTGCCTATTTGGTACTAAGTGCTTTTAGTTTTTCACTTAGTTCGGTTAAGCCTGCTTTTGTTAGGTAATCATCAGCAATTACGTGTAATTCCTGCAATGCTTCCTGCGGAATACTTTCCAGCAAAGCAGACGATTTATCATCATCTTTCGCCATCAACCCACGTTTGACGACACTGTGCAATAACAGTACGTTTTTGCGGGAGATCCTCATGTCAATCTTCACTGTTTCACTCATGCCAGGGATACTGAGAATAGTATCATATACTTTGGCTAC
>QFQM01000737.1 GCA_003243255.1 Flavobacterium psychrophilum
AGATCAAAGGCGGTTTTGCCAACGATTTCATCTGGAGTCATATCAAAGTTTGCCGCAAACGTCTTATTAACCATTAAATACTTACCAGCTTTGTCTTTGACAAAGATTGATGCTGATGTATTGTTAATTATACCTTTCAACAAGTGCTCACTTCTCCATAGAACACGTTCATTATTCTTTAAGAGGACAATGGATTCATCTAGTTCACTCGTTCTTTTCCTTATCGTATCCTCGAGGTTTTCATTTAACTCTTTAAGATCATTTTCTGCTTGAACTCTTTTGATATCTGTTTTGTCTAATGAGATGGCTGTTTCCCAAATAAGAAATAAACCAACTACTAAAAATGAGGTTGCAAATAATGCAATGCCAAATTCAACATCTACGAGGTTGAGTCTATGGGTTTCAATTCGTAAGAAGCCAAGTCCTAATAAAGCAATTACCATTCTTGGGAATAGCCGCTGCGCCATTTTACTTCCCATCGTTTTACCTGCAAAGAGTGCGGTAAGGCCAAGAGATGGATTGAGAATAGAAACACTTATGGAAAGTATAAAAATGGCAATGGCGGTATGAACTGCCATTGATGAAAGGAATGATAATTTGTAAAACAAAGGGACATCAAAAAGATACCCCACTATCGCAATAAACGAGATTAAAGAAATCAAATGAAGAATAAACTGGCCAATAGTTTTGATTGTCTTTGTACTTATGAGTATAAAGGAAAGACCCATCAGGAAGAAACTCAAGGCTGTTGTTGATGCCATCCTGCCTGGGTGGGGGATATCGGTGTCGGTAAAAAATAACTGGTCCATTCCCAGTTGATAGTTAAAAACGTCCTGAGAGAATGAAGCTAAGCTTATTAGAAGAAGCATTGAGGATAAGATGACGACTATATTTTTGTTGATTTTTTCAACTAATCCGTAAAAAATAAATCCACTAATTATTAGGCAAAAAGCAGAATTAAACTTCATGCTTGCATATCCAGGAATTACGGATTTCAACAGGGTTATATTCAAGATCCATCCGATTGTTACAAGTAAACCAAGTAGGATAGTTAACGCACTTACAATCAGAAGATTTTTTTTATATCTCATGTTTTTTTGTCAATCTGATTAAAGTTACATTAAATAATTTAGACGCGTTGTGGGATTTGGCTCTTGCCATAGTTTTGGTATCGCGATCGGTTTGCGCAGCTATGGCATGTGCCAAATGTGTGGCAAGTTGAGGCGTAATCTTTTTAAAAATGAGAGATGTCGGCTGTATTTGTTTTGT
>QFQM01000738.1 GCA_003243255.1 Flavobacterium psychrophilum
TAGTTGTTACAATCGTATGTTGTTTTCCCTGGTTTTAATGAAGAAGTCCCGCAATTGATCGTGAAATTTATTTCAATTCTTTGTAAAGGAATAGGAAAGACAACAAGGCTAAAATCTGAACGCAGGCAACAAACCATAAAATGAGGGGAATGCTTATTTGATATAAATACCCTATTGAAGTGCTTCCTAAGAACCAGGCTAATCCATAAGCAGTGTAAAAGATGCCATACGCAAATGCTCTTCTTTTTGCTGTTACTATATCGGCAATCGCAGCTCTCATAATGGTTTCATGAATGGCCATTGCGACACCCCATAATACAACGCTGACCAGTACCCAATTGAAGGAGTGTGTAAATGCGGCAAAAGCAATCGGAATAGTTATCAGTGGAAGCAGACCTAAAACCTTCAGTCCGGTTTTATCATATATTTTACTAATAATCAATGCAGCTACTGCATCAACTCCCATTGCAATAGCATAAAACAAAGGAATCTGTGTGTCAGTTATGACAGCATTTACTTTCAGGTGATAAGCAATAAGTTGAAAATTGGCAAAGCCTAAGACACTTAAAAAAGAAAATAGCATATAACGCCAAAATTTTGGACTTAATTTTTGGGGCAGAGCCGATAGCTCTTCTTTTTCTGTATGATCGTCTTCCAATAATTCAGGTTTGGGTACTTTTATTCGTGCTATGAGTAAAAAAATAATAGTGAGTATAGCTGGTATCCAGAGCAGGGTAAATCCCGTTCTGTATGTTCCGTGCAAAAAGAAGACTATCGAAAAAAGTAGCGGGCCTATAATCCCGCCTATCTGATCGATAAATTCATGTACCGCAAATCCGAAACCTCTTCCGGTATTGGATGTTGCAAATGAAAGCATGGTATCTTTAGCAGGAGATCTTACAGCCTTTCCAAGTCGTTCCAGCACTACAAATAATGCTGCTAATTGCCAATTATTGGTAATGGCAAGCAATGGAATTGATATCAATAGTCCATAACCGACAAATGTTATAGTCCAATATGATTTTGTTTTACCAGCAATATAACCCGACACCAGCCGAAAGGCATAACCAATAAATTCCCCCAAGCCGCTTACTAAACCTACCATTGCAGAACCGGCTCCTAAAATAGCGAGGTACGGTGATGCGATGCTTCGCCCGCCTTCGTAAGTAATGTCACCGAACATACTAATGATACCAAATAGTAAGATGAACTGCCATGACCTTCTTCTTAAATTGGACTGGCGAGGTAGGACAATGTTATTGATTTTC
>QFQM01000739.1 GCA_003243255.1 Flavobacterium psychrophilum
GTCTGATATTCAGCATGCGCCAAACCTGCCTGGGCAAGTTGGCGGCGCTTTTCCTCATCCTGCACTTGCATGCGCGAGAACATGTCCCAGATCGCCATGAACAGGGCCGCGATCACGGGGCCTATCACAAAACCCGTCAGTCCGAAGAGAGCCATGCCGCCCAGCGTCGAGATCAGCACGATGTAGTCGGGCATCTTCGTGTCCTTGCCCACCAGCAAGGGGCGCAGCACGTTGTCCACCAGGCCGATCACCAGCACGCCGTAGGCGATCAGGATCAGGCCCTTGCCCATGGCACCGGTAGCCAGGAAGTAGATGGCCACCGGTGCCCAGATCAGGCCGGCGCCCACGGCAGGCAGCAGCGACAGGAAGGCCATCACCACGCCCCACAGCACGGGCCCCTGGATGCCCAGAATCCAGAAGATCAGCCCGCCCAGCGCGCCCTGTGCGGCCGCCACGGCCAGGTTCCCCTTGACGGTGGCGCGGATCACGGTGGTGAACTTGCTCGACAGTTCGGCCTTGTGGTCGGCCTGCAGCGGAATGGCCATGCGGATGCGCTGGGTCAGGTCACGGCCGTCGCGCAGCAGGAAGAACAGCAGGTACAGCATCACGCAAAAGCCCACCAGAAAGCCGAACGTGTTCTGGCCTATGCCCAGCGCCTTGGTGGCCGCCAGCTTGGAGGCCTGCATGGCGATGCTGGACAGCTTGTCCTGCAGCTCGGCCAGCGAACCCAGGTGCAACCTCTCCAGCCAGGGTGTGACCCAGGAGGGCAGGGCGTCCATGATCTGTTGCAGATAGGTGCCCGCGTCCAGGTTGCCGCTGTTGACGCGCTCATAGATCAACGAGGCCTCGCGCACCAGGGAGGCGCCGATCAGCGCCAGCGGCAGGATGGCCACGACCAGGCACAGCAGCAGGGTGGACAGGGCGGCGAGATTGGTGCGCCGGGGCATGCGTGCCAGCAGGCGCCGGTGCAGCGGCGAGAACAGGATGGCCAGGGCGACGCCCCAGAAGATGGCCCCCATGAATTCCCAGAGCACGGCACCGAAGCCGATGGTCGCCGCGATCAGCAGCAGCATGAAAGTGCGTTTGTGTAAGGGCAGCAGGTTCATCTGTCGGTCCGTTCGGAAGATGCGCCAATGTACGCGACTGCGGGAACTCCCGGAGGGTCCAGGTAATCGCTTGGTAACTGCCCTGCTGCGATGTTTGAACGGTGGCACAATGGCGGTCGCAACCAGGCCCTTCCCCAGCCACAGTCGCATCCGCCAATCGGT
>QFQM01000161.1 GCA_003243255.1 Flavobacterium psychrophilum
CAATATCATCAATATTTATTTCTTTTTTAAAAAGACTACTGCTATTATCATAAGCGGCTTTTAGTTCATGTACTGAAAATTCTACCAGAAACTCATCTTTATCCACCTGTCTTTTTATAGTTTCGGAAATTGTTTTATCATAAAAGAATTCCACAATAAAAGCTGCAAGCTCATGGCGTTTTTCAAGTTTATCCTTTAATTGTTCTTTACTTTGAAGACAGAGTACTGCAATATGATTTTTAGTATGTTCTAAGTTTTTTCTTTTAATCCAGTTTTTAATAGACCAAAAATTAATTATCGTTTTTAGTTTATTAGTATTTACGCCTATACAACCTTTTTTTTCTGCCTCTTCGTTTAATTCTTTTAAGTGAAAAACACTTTCTTCTTCTTTAAAGGTTAAAAGTAAAAAATTTTCAATTTTGCTATATGTCTCCACAATGGCAAGAGATCGGTTCTTATTATCGGCTTTCTTTATAAATGCAGTCAGGTCCTTCGCATCTGCAAGTATATTCTCTTCCCGTAACAGATTAATTACGTTAATTACCTCCTCTTTTACAATACCCAAATGATCGCTAATATAATCTACTCTTGATTCAGCAGTTTCACTATTAGTCTCTTTCCTGCTTTTGCTCGAAAAAAGTTTTTTAATAATACGTATACCTTGCTCTTTTTGCTTTTCTTCAAATTTTCCAGAAGCATTTATCTTATCAATAGCCTCCTGTGCATTTTTAGATAAAATACTGTTAGCAAAAACCCTCGGCATATTCTGTCCACGTTTTAAATATCCTGCATCTTCCAAGGCTGCAATTGCTGTAGTTACACGCGTTTCTATTTCTACAACATTATCATCCCATCCCGCTTTACGGGCTATTTCCAATGCGGAATTAGATACTTTCAGTCGGAATCTTGTAATTTCTTTTATCGCTTTCCACACCTGTTGAATTTCCTTGATAGATAGTTTAGTCTGGTTAAGCAAAATGAAGTGTTTGCTAAGATCCTCCTCATTAAATAGGACAAAACAGTCAGCTAAAATATTTTCATCCCTCCCTGCGCGGCCTGCTTCCTGAACATAATTTTCCAGGGAATCTGAAATTTCATAATGAATAACCAAGCCAACATCTTTCTTATCGACCCCCATGCCAAATGCAGAGGTAGCCACCATAATTTGCGCTTTACCATTTAAAAAGGCATCCTGATTCTCAGTTTTCTCCTGTTTATCCATTTTACCATGGTATGGCATTGCGTTAAAACCATCTTCTACAAGCCGCTTTGCGAGTTGATATGCCTTACGCGTTCGCGACACATAAATAATAGTTGGGCAGTTTTTATCTTCTATTAAATCTCGCGCGGCCAAATACTTTTCTTCTTCATTTTGCTTTTCAAAAACCTTGTAATGAAGATTAGTCCTTGACGCTTTCGACGAAAATACTTCAAGATCGAGTGATAACTTTTCCTTAAAATATTCCCTTATGTCTTCAATTACTTTTTGTTTAGCAGTTGCTGTAAAGCAGGATACCGGTATGCTGTCTACAAGATTTTTCTTTTCCTGAATAGATTTTATAAAATCGCCAATATAAAGATAATCAACCCTAAAATCCTGTCCCCAGGATGAAAAACAATGAGCCTCGTCGATTACAAAACGGGCAATTTTCTTTCCTAAAATTAGCTTTTCTATAGTTTTTGAGCGTAGTGATTCCGGGGATATATATAAAATAGAAGCAGAACCATCTTCTACCCTTTCAAATGACTTAGCTCTTTCAATAGGGTCTAATAACCCATTAACAGTTACAGCTTCAGTTATTCCGATTTTTTCAAGATTATCAACCTGGTCTTTCATTAACGACTGAAGCGGAGAAATTACAACAGTCAGTCCTTTTGAGTTCTCGGCACTCATTAGAGCCGGAACCTGAAATGTAATTGATTTCCCCCCACCTGTTGGAAAAACTGCCAGTAAGGATTTATTGTTTACAGCTGCTCCAACAGCTTTCTCCTGAAGAGGTTCATTACCATAAGTCCGGTATGAATTAAAACCAAAAAACTTTTTAAGCCCCTTGTAAATGTCGAGAGCATTATTACAGTGATTACAACCAATCACACATGGTTTACTACGTAATAATAACATTATGCGTTCTACCTCAGAATAATTTTTAAGAACCCAGGCAGGTGTAATGGAGTGAACTGTTTTATTGGTTACAAATGAATTTATCAAAGCCAGACAATAGGCCAGTTCAATAGGATGCTCAGATATTATTTTAGTCAGGTCAGCCCGTTCGCAAATTTCGGCATTGAATTTAAAACGGATAAGAGCTTCTGCATCTGTTTTTGTGTTTTCGAAATTCATAAATCGAAAAAAAGCACCAAATTCCTTCGTGGAGTTTAAAAGGAGATAAAAAATTTCTCTAAGGATTTCATTCGTTTGCCAAAAAGCAGCTACCTCACTATTAAATAAATCCCGTGCTTTAATAGAATCGTTTAACGGGTTGTTTGTGTCTTCCGTTTGAAGTTTATCATCCTTCAATAAAGCATGATATGGCTTTGTTGGAAATAACAAAGGAGAGAGATACAAAGTATCAATTATACTGAAAGAATCAACGCCTGCATCGTTGATTGCTTTTCCTATATATTTAAGATCGTGATTTAATATATTATGCCCGCAGACATATCGTACTCCTTTCAGAAACTGGATAAAATCTCCTACCGAAGTCTTATGGTAATAATTGCCATCTCCTTTGATTGCACCTATATCAAGGATAGTACCCTTATTGGGCTCAATTTCGGTATCTATAAATACTATAGAGTGATTATTCTTGTATTCAGTTGTCAACATTAACTTTGGTTGTGGTTACAAATCTCTAGAATTCACACAAATTAACCATCACTAATTTAGTAAGTTATTCAATACATCTGATATATAAAGCAATTAATTTCGTACAAAATGTTAAATCACAAAAAAAGCCATGCATTTCTGCACGGCTTCTTATATATGATCTGTAAAAGATTATTCCCACTCAATAGTGGCCGGTGGTTTAGAGCTGATGTCATAAACAACGCGGTTAACACCTTTTACTTTATTGATGATCTCGTTAGAAACTTTCATCAAGAACTCATACGGAAGGTGAACCCAGTCAGCCGTCATACCATCAGTAGATTCTACAGCACGAAGCGCAACTACTTTTTCGTAAGTACGCTCATCACCCATAACACCTACACTGTTTACCGGAAGAAGGATTGCTCCTGCCTGCCATACTTTATCATATAGTCCGTGCTCTTTAAGTCCGTTGATGAACACAGCGTCAACTTCCTGAAGGATACGAACTTTCTCAGGAGTAATATCACCAAGAATCCTGATAGAAAGACCAGGACCCGGGAATGGGTGACGGCCAAGAAGCTCAGGATCGATACCTAAAGTAGCTCCAACTCTTCTCACCTCATCTTTGAAAAGCATTCTTAGCGGCTCAACCACCTGAAGTTTCATAAAGTCAGGTAATCCACCCACATTGTGGTGTGATTTGATGGTAGCCGATGGCCCTTTTACAGAAACTGACTCGATTACGTCAGGATAGATAGTACCCTGAGCAAGCCATTTCACGTCTGTAAGAAGGTGTGCCTCATCATCAAATACCTCGATGAATACACGTCCGATAGTTTTACGTTTTGTTTCAGGATCTTCGATACCTGCAAGCTGAGACAGGAAACGGTCAGATGCGTCAACACCTTTCACGTTAAGGCCCATATCTTTATATTGGTGAAGAACGCTTTCAAATTCGTTCTTTCTTAGTAATCCGTTGTTAACGAAGATACAGTACAGGTTAGCACCAATAGCTTTATTTAAAAGTACTGCGGCAACAGTTGAATCTACACCTCCTGATAGGCCAAGAACCACTTTATCATTACCAATCTTAGCTTTAAGTTCTGCTACGATATCCTCTACGAAAGAGTTTGGTGTAAAGTTTTGTGGCACTTCAGCAATCTTCACAAGGAAGTTTTCAAGCATCTTCTTACCATCTGTAGAGTGATATACTTCAGGGTGATACTGGATTGCATAAGTAGTTTCGCCTTCAATTTTGTAAGCTGCGTTCTCCACATCTTTAGTACTTGCAAGTACTACACCACCAGCAGGCAGTTTTTTGATCGTATCACTGTGGCTCATCCATACCTGGCTGTTTTCAGAAACACCTTCAAGGAAAGGTTCGCCAGATTTGATGTATGAAAGATTAGCACGGCCATACTCACGGATGTTAGATGGTGCTACCTCACCTCCGTTAAAATGCGCAAGGTACTGAGCACCATAACAAACAGCCAACAGAGGCAGTTTGCCGCGAATTTGAGAAAGGTCAGGATGCGGAGCATCTTCAGCCCTTACAGAGAATGGACTACCTGATAAAATTACCGCTTTATAAGATGATAAATCAACCGGTGGGTTGTTGTAAGGGAAAATTTCGCAGAAGATATTTAACTCGCGAACCCTTCTCGCAATAAGCTGAGTGTATTGCGATCCGAAATCTAGAATAAGTACATTGTGTTGCATGCGCAAAAGTAATACTTATATATGAAATGGAAAAATGAGATTTACGGATTTTTAGATTGTTTGATTTTTAGCAGATTAACCTCAAAGTTCACAAGGTTTTACCCTAAGAACACATAGCTTCTTTTGAGTTTGGGCATAAAAATTCTCATAATTAAACTCCTACTGACACACTGTTGTCATACTACCAAAATAATTTTGTGTCATTAATCACAAAATGAGACATTATTATGAACTTACGATCGTTACGGATAATTACCGAAGACATTGAACGCCTTGTGGCCTTTTACGAAAAAGTTACCGGTCTGAGCGCTACATGGCATACCCCCGATTTTGCTGAAATAGGAACAGCTTCCTGTAACCTGGCTATAGGCAGCACAAAAACACTGGCTTTGTTTGGCGAAAACATAGCCGAACCATCTGCCAACAAAAGCGTGATCATAGAATTTATGGTGGACGATGTAGACAACAGTTACGAACTGGTTAAGAACACAACTAACGACATACTTCAGCAGCCGGTAACTATGCCGTGGGGTAATCGCTCTATACTTTTCCGGGACCCTGACGGAAACCTGATAAACTTTTTTGCACCGGTTACCACAGAAGCAATGGAGCGTTTCCGTTAAAAAATTATGACAAAAGAGTTTTTTATTTACCTTTAGGTTTCCTAACTCAACGAAAATGAAACCTCTTTTTTCATTCCTTTTCCTGCTATTTACAGCAGGTGCTTTCTGCCAGACAGAAGAATTTTCTAAACCTGATTTTAAACTTATTGAAAAAAATGTAAGCGACAAGAAATCGCCTCTCTATTATGATACCCTGTTTGAACGCTACAAAAAAGCCGACAGTACGATGACCACTGAAGAAAAAAGGCATCTGTATTTCGGCTATTCGTTTCAGAAGAATTATTCTCCTTACAGCATGTCCGACTCTCAGGAAGAACTGAACAAAGTACTGCAAAAACAGGACACCGATAAAAAAACTTTTGAGAAGCTGATTAAAGTATCCGGTAAAGTGCTTGAAGATTTTCCTTTCAGCATCCGTATAAAAGAATACCGCATCTATGCTTTTAAACAACTGGGCAAATATAAAGAAGCCCGTGCTGAAGAAACTCAGGCAAGCATTATTATCGATGCTATACTTAGTACCGGCGATGGCGTAACTCAGGAAAACAGTTTTTTTGTTATCAATACAACCAATGAATATGAAATACTTGATATACTGGGTTTTCGCTTTGGAGGAGAGCAGCAGCTTATAGAACATAAATACGACTACCTGTCACTTGCTGAGAACTCCTACCAATACAAAGGTTTTTACTTTGACGTAACAAGGCTTTTCGAGAGCTTTAACCTTGATTAATGTAGCAATATACCAATTCTTCAATGTAGCAATTGCACTCAATTTCAATCATCGGACTTCGGACATCCGACATCAAACTTAAAACACTTAACAACAAACAAATAACAATTATGCCACAAGTTAATCCCTACCTTACTTTTGCAGGTACCTGCGAAGAAGCGTTCAACTTTTATAAATCGGTTTTTGGAGGAGAGTTCCAGTACATAGGCCGTTTTGGCGAAATGCCCGACGGAGATAAAATGCCTGATGAAGCAAAAAACCTGATTATGCACGTTTCATTACCTATCAGCAAAGAAACCATCCTTATGGGAAGTGACTCTTCCGAAGCTTTTGGACAGGTTACAACCGTTGGCAATAACATATCGATCTCAATCAATACTGAGAGTCAGGACGAAGCGACACGCCTTTTTAACGGACTTTCGGCCGGCGGTAAAGTTACCATGCCATTAGAACTGACATTCTGGGGCGCTTTCTTCGGAATGTTTATTGATAAATTCGGCATCAACTGGATGGTAAATTACGATACACAGCCACAGGGGTAATTTGATTGCCGGTTACAGGTTATCAGTTAACAGCTTCAATATAAAAAGTAAAAACTCCGTAACGCATTATGCTTTACGGAGTTTTGTTTATTATCTATAAGATAAAACTATTACACAGAGATACCCGAAGAAGCGCAAAGATTCGCAAAGTCTTAAATTAATTAAGCCCTCAAAATTATCCTGCCTTAGGCAGGATTCTCTGAGTACTGACAAAGGACTATAAACCAGAAACACTCTTTGTGCACCTCTGTGAATTTCTTTGTGAATCTCTGCGATATAGCCCTAAAGAGATAAAACATTCCTGGATATTGTATTTATTATTATAAATTACATTAAGAGAAAAAAATGTAAATTCGCATCATGATGAATCCCAAAGATATTGATGGCGTGAAGCAGCTATTGGCTTCACCAAAAAAGATTGTAATAATACCACACCGTAACCCCGATGGCGATGCTATGGGATCTACTCTCGGACTGTATCATTTCCTGAAACAGAAAGGCCACGACCCGTTAGTGATGACTCCAAATGAGGCTCCTGATTTTCTGGCATGGCTACCCTCTTTTGATACGGTAAAAGTTTTTGAAAAAGAACCCGAAGCTGCAACAAAAATACTTGAAGCTGCTGAACTGATATTTACACTTGACTTTAACGTACTGAGTCGTACCGGTGACCTTATGGAAACCGCACTGCAAAAACTGAAGTCTCCTTTTATAATGATAGACCACCATCAGAAACCGGGTGACTATGCCATCCATACGTTTTCTGATACTTCTTTTGGCTCTACCTGCGAAATGGTATACCATTTTATAGTTGCCATGGGCGAAAAAGCACTTATCGATAAAACCATCGCTACCTGCCTTTACACAGGTATCGTAACCGACTCCGGGTCTTTCCGTTATCCATCAACAACAGGTACTACACACAGGGTTGTTGCGGACTTTATTGACCTTGGGATAGACAACACTGCTATACATAGCTTACTGTTTGACAATCATTCGCACAACAGGATTTTAATTTTGGCAAGGGCTTTGCAGAACATGAAAGTGTTGCCTGTATACAAAACTTCATATACCTCTCTGAGCCAGGACGAGCTTAACAGCTTTGGCCACGCTAAGGGAGATACTGAAGGTATCGTTAATTATGGCCTGAGCATGAAGGATATTGCATTTACCGCATTCTTTACCGAAAATAAAGATGAGGGAATCATAAAAATATCATTCCGTTCTAAAGGCAATTTTGACGTTAACCAGTATGCACGTGAGCATTTTAACGGTGGTGGACATATTAATGCTGCAGGTGGACGATCTACCGAAAGTTTAGAAGCTACCATACAAAAATTTATTGCTACATTAGCACACACGAAAATTGACTGATACAATGAAGAAGCTTTTTATACTAACGATTTTCCTTTTGGGACTAATGATAACTTCATGCTCACAGCAGCAGGCAAGACATCCTATCTCCCACTCTTCGGGTACCTTCATGAAAGAGTCGGTAGAAAGGAACAAAAAACTTATTGCCAATGAAGAATCGGAGATAGACTCAATAATCAAAAGCAATCCTGAGATAAAATATATCGCGTCTGACAAAGGCTACTGGTACCATTATGAAATGGAAAACACTACCGACAGCATCAGGCCAAAACGAGGCGATGTAGCGTTTTTTGATTATGAGATAAAAGACATGAAAGGGAACATTATATACAGCAAGACTGAACTGAAGCCGCAGGTATATTATGTAGACAAACAAAATATTATGATGGGTCTGCGTGACGGCATCAAGCTTATGAACGAAGGTGAAAAAATAACTTTCCTTTTCCCTTCTCACATGGGCTATGGCTATCATGGCGACAACAACAGAATTGGCACTAACCAACCGCTTATGTGTACCGTTACCCTTAACGATATTAAGCCGGAAAGCCAGGTAAAAGAGAATTAATCTAATATAAATGAAACCAATGACAAGTTTTTTTGTAAGCCTTGTGGCTCTATTCTTTTCATGTAACACAACCCCGGAACAAAAACCGGTAAAACTGGGCGATGGCCTTTATGCTGAAATCGAAACCAACAAAGGTAAAATCGTACTGCAACTGGAGTACCAGAAAACTCCCCTTACTGTGGCTAACTTTGTGGCTCTTGCCGAAGGAACACAGGAGTTTGTTAGCGCCGAATACAAAGGCAAAAAGTTTTATGACGGACTTAAATGGCACCGTGTTATTAAAGATTTCATGATTCAGGGGGGTGACCCTAAAGGCGACGGTTCAGGCGGACCGGGCTACAAATTTGCTGATGAGATCACTGATCTTAAACACGACAAACCAGGTATCCTTTCTATGGCTAATGCCGGAAAAGGAACTAACGGAAGTCAGTTCTTCATCACACACGTTCCTACTCCACACTTAGACGGTCTTCACACAGTTTTCGGACACGTAGTAGAAGGTCAGGATGTAGTAAATGCTATCGAGCAGAGCGACGACATCAAATCGATTAAAATCATCCGTAACGGTAAAGACGCTAAAAACTTTAATGCTCCCAAAGTATTTAAAGAGTACTATGAGAAAATAGCGGCTCAGCAAAAGAAAGAAGCTGAGGCTGTAGCAAAAACAAAATCTGATAAAGTTGCTTACTTTGCAGACATCAAAAAAAATGCTCCTAAAACAGCTTCAGGACTTCAGTACATGATCGTTAAGAAAGGTACAGGTAAAAAGCCGGTTGCAGGTACTCAGGTATTCCTTGCTTATTCAGGTTTCCTTGATAACGGCACTGCTACTATGTTCGATTCAAGTGAAGTTAGCGTAGCTAAAGCTTTTGGCAACTACATTCCACAGAAGGATGCAGCAGGTGCTTACACTCCAATCCCTTTCACTGCAGGTACTAAAACAGGTATGATCCCCGGATTTATCGAAGGTATTGAGCAAATGTCTCTTGGTGATAAAGCAATCATCTTTATCCCGGGCCATCTTGGTTATGGAGAAAGAGGTGCTCCACGTGCAGGTATCGGACCAAACGCTAACCTGATATTCGAGCTTGAAATGACAGAAACTGCTCCGGCAGGAAAATAATTCTGTATCAGTATAAAACACAAAAGGGATTCCAATTTCGGAATCCCTTTTTTATATAATCAACCTGACTCTCCTATTAATTCCCTACGGGAAATGCTACTACCAATATATTATTACTACCAATATTAAATCGCTACGCGATAACGTTCATCTGGGAAAAATTTTCCCGTTAGGGAATAAATATTGGTAGATGATTAAATAGCCATGATTTATTTTTTCCCATAGGGAATCAATAAATTACAAATTCGAATCCATTAAAATTTCCAGTCGAACTCATCATCTTTATTGATGGTAGCGCCAAGTTCTATTTTAATTACTGAATCAAACTCCGTCTGGAAAATAACCCAGTTGTTCTCATTAAAATGATTGTCGATAGTATCAAATGTTTCTTTTTCGAAATCTTTCAGGCCGTTGGCTTTTGCGGCAGCTTCAATCACGCTCCAGGATTCTCCAATTACTTT
>QFQM01000740.1 GCA_003243255.1 Flavobacterium psychrophilum
ATTAATATAGCTGCATTTACAAGCAATGCCATATTTAGGGCAATGGCACTGTCCCAAAAATTGAGCTTAATTGCTTTTTTGATACTGGCATCATCGCGATTAAATTTACGTGTCTGCACCAGTGCAGAGTGTAGATATAAATTATGTGGCATTACCGTTGCACCGATAATACCGATAGCAATGTACAATGCAGTATCATTCTGTATATGTGGTATCAGTCCTGTTGCAATTTCACCTATATTAGGATCAGCTACCCATATTTGTACAAGAAAAGACATTCCTATAACGAATATTAAACCGATGATAAAGGCTTCGAGCTTGCGCATTCCCCATTTTTGTAAAGTCATCAACAGGAATGTATCTAAGGCTGTAATAGCAACACCCCAAATCAAAGGCATTCCCGTGAGCAACTGTAAACCAATTGCCATCCCCAATATTTCTGCAAGATCTGTCGCAACAATAGCGACTTCAGCAAGTATATATAATACAAAATTTACCTTCTTAGGATAAGTTTCCCGATTTGCCTGTGCCAAATCTCTATTTCGAACAATCCCTAACCTTGCAGACAAGCTTTGTAGCAACAAGCCCATAATACTACTCATTACTAAAACCCAGAGTAATGAGTAGCCAAATTGGCTACCACCGGCCAAGCCTGTTGCCCAGTTGCCCGGATCCATATATCCAACACTGACAAGATAAGCCGGTCCAAAAAAGGCCAAAACTCTTCGCCAGCGAGATTTACCTGGTGCGGTCGTATCGACCGAATTATGTATTTCGCCTAATGAAGCCTGTGATTGTTGTTTACCCACTTCCTAAATCATTTACGATAAAAAAAAACTGCCGCAAGAATAATCTGGCGGCAGTTCAACTTAACAATTAAAACTTCATTCTTTGTATCCGCACCGCATTAAGAATTGCTAATAAGGCTACACCTACATCGGCAAATACAGCTTCCCACATAGTGGCTAATCCTCCTGCACCGAGTATAAGCACTATTGCTTTTACTCCGAATGCCAATGCTATATTTTGAAAGACGATTTTTTTAGTCTGTTTTCCGATATTAATAGCCATTGGTATTTTGGATGGCATATCGTCCTGTATCACAACATCGGCCGTCTCAATTGCAGCATCGCTTCCTAAACCGCCCATTGCGATACCTGCATCACTCAACGCTATAACAGGCGCATCATTTACACCATCTCCAACAAACGCCACGCTGCCATTACGGGATTTGATTTCCTTTACTCTATTAACCTTGTCTTCAGG
>QFQM01000741.1 GCA_003243255.1 Flavobacterium psychrophilum
AATTGTTGTACAGATATTAACCTCCGTGCTGTTGATTGGTATATCGTCCTGCGCCGGCGTCAAAAAAGCCAAGAAAGACCTGATCTACTTAAGAGAAGGTAGCCTCGACAGTTTACCTAACCTCACGGTGCCTACCATTCCCATTGAAATTCAAACCGGAGACCTGTTAAGTATCACAGTTTATAGTGATAATCCTGAGGCAACGCAAATGTATAATCAAGGGGGAAGTGTTTCCAGTATCACAACTTCGGCAACACCAGATATGTCTTCTGCTTCGTCCAAGTCCGCCAGTGGCTACCTGGTTGATAAGGAAGGGTATATACGTATGCCGGGTTTTGGATTGGGAAAGATAAAAGCCGGCGGTATGTCAAAAGATGCATTGGCCGATACCCTGGTGTCAAGATTAAACCCTTACCTGAAGAATCACTTTGTAGACATTCGGGTGTTGAACAGCAGAGTGACTGTTTTGGGTGAAATACAAAAGCCCGGATCGTATAATATTCCGAGCGAAAAGCTAAGTATTCTCGAATTGTTTGGCCTGGCAGGGGATGTTACTTTATATGGCAGGAAAGACAATGTGCTTGTCATCAGAGAGGTAAATGGCAAACGACAGTTTGGTAGAATTGATTTGCGTCGTGCAGATGCTTTTCAATCGCCATATTTCTATTTACTGCAGAACGATGTTGTTGTTATAGAGCCCAATGCCAAAAAACAAACAGCTACAGAACAGGATAACCTGAGAAAAATAACGCTCGTTACTGCGCTTGCCACTTTTGTGTCAACGATATCGATTTTAGTTACATTGTTTAGATAATAGAAATGATTGACAACCCACTTTTTCAGCGAAAGCTGAACACCCCGGGGCCTAAAGAATTATTATTTCGGTACATACCGTACTTGCCATTACTCATATTATGTGTTTCTATAGCATTGGGTCTTGCCTGGCTGAAACTTCGGTATTCTACACCCATATATGCAGTTGTAGGCAAAATCCTGGTAAAAAATGACAATCCGTATGCCAAAAACGGGGAAAAATTCAGTGCTATTTTCGACGTGCCTCAAGACATATCTAACCTTAATGATGAGATTGAAATCATTAAATCACGCACAATGGCAGCGCGTGTGATCTCATTTGGTCATCTTGAAACACAATATGGGATCAGGGGGAAAATCAGAACTTCGGAAGCAAGCCAGGACGACATGCCATTTACCTGGATGATTGAGTCTATTACCGACTCCACCCGGGCTAAATATTTCGAA
>QFQM01000742.1 GCA_003243255.1 Flavobacterium psychrophilum
ATTGGCGAAAAACTCGGTCACAATGATCAACTGTGTTCGGCATTGAGAAAGATTGGAATTCTCGCACGCGCTGACACCTTTGAACACCAAACTTCACACCCGCCAAAAAACGATTGTTTGTTTTACTGCCTTCTCGCATTCGTTCTAATTGACATGAGAGTCTTTTGAATTGTCGTAATTTTATTTGTTACGACTAAAAACTACGTTTTTGTGAATCATGCTCACTTTTCCGATCTTTCGAACCATTCGTACAGTATCTTTGATGGCCTGTTTGGAGTTTTGTGTTTTTTTGGCTTTGGGGCATTTTTGTACTTCTCTCATTTGGTTTTCGACAACACAACGATAAATTATTTGCCAAGTCCTATCGGCGGCTTTCTCAATTACGAAAAAGTGCTAACTGATATGTTATTGGGCAAAAGATAGCATCAAACGGTAAACA
This sequence comes from Flavobacterium psychrophilum, assembly GCA_003243255.1. The sequence goes on from QFQM01000742.1 coordinate 440, forward strand.
AAAGCGGCTGACCTAAAGAATGCCTCACGGCCATGCCGCTATCTTTTAGGAATTGCTTTTGTATTCCTGCGTCTACTGTATTGGCGTAGAGAGATGTGAAATTGGCTTTCAAGAATGTTTAGTGCAACATCTATCCGGTGTTGGTTTCTGCTTTCACCTTCACGAAAGTTTTATTGAGTCGCAATCTCGCATTATTAATTACTCATTGAGTTCTGCCTGATTTTATCGCGTTTCGCAAAGAATTATTAATTTCTCGGCAATGAGTTCTTGCGCTCAATTTGTCTTCTTGTCTCCTCGGCTTATCAATTCTGGGCAATCGGCTGGATTTCACACCTCCGATCATGCAAGGTTGATTGTGGCTTGCGCTAATTGGCACGAGTGTCAAGACGGATTAGCTGATTGCGATAGGTTGTAAAGATGCTGTTATAAACGTGGGTAATCAAAATGGGAGTTTGTTAAGTTATAACGTAAGGCCTGTAATTATGAATTTAAATAATAAATTTAAAATCTTAGCTATTTTTAAACACTTGTCTAATTTAGTGCAAAACTGCGCAACGGTGTTGCTCGCGCTTACTTGCCCAATGGTGAATCAGCGCACAGATAAGCATCAAGCCAAAACCACCGTGGCAAGGCCACCATATTCTTGGAATCAACAGTCGTAAATCGCAGAAAATTCGTGATGAGAGTCGTTAAAGAAATGATAGTCGAGGTTTTCGCGCAATAAAGCCCCACGCTTCCGATTATGAGTTCTTGGCGGTCAAGGCAATCATGACAACGTTTATTCCGAATTTACAATGAAAACTACACGTATTCCAACGAGC
>QFQM01000162.1 GCA_003243255.1 Flavobacterium psychrophilum
CTTTTCGATAACACCATCGGCAGCATAAAAATGAGTCGCTTTACGATTACCGATAGTTATGGTTCCGGTTTTATCAAGCAAAAGCACATCAATGTCTCCTGCTGTTTCTACCGCTTTACCCGATTTGGTAATTACATTGGCACGTAAAGCCCTGTCCATTCCGGCAATACCAATTGCAGAAAGCAGTCCGCCTATAGTAGTTGGGATAAGGCATACAAAAAGAGAAATGAAGGCTGCAATTGTAATTGGTGTTTTTGCAAAATCTGCAAAAGGCTTTAAAGTCACACATACTATAATAAATACAAGTGTAAAGCCGGCAAGCAATATGGTCAGCGCAATCTCATTAGGTGTTTTCTGGCGTGATGCACCTTCTACAAGGGCTATCATTTTGTCCAGAAAGCTTTCACCCGGTTCGGTAGTAACCTGTACGGTTATTTTATCAGACAATACTTTTGTACCGCCGGTAACTGAGCTTTTATCTCCACCTGCTTCACGAATTACAGGTGCGCTCTCTCCGGTAATGGCACTTTCATCTATGGTAGCAAGGCCTTCTATAATCTCACCGTCTATAGGTATGATATCACCTGCCTCACACACAAAATAGTCACCTTTTTTAAGGGAAGAGGAGGGTACTATCTGCAATTCGTTTATGTAAACTTCGCCAATCTGCTCAATTTTTTTTGCAGGGGTCTCCTCGCGGGTTTTACGAAGGCTGTCGGCCTGTGCCTTACCACGAGCCTCGGCAATAGCTTCGGCAAAATTGGCAAACAATAAAGTGAATAGCAGAACAAGGAATATGGTGAAATTGTATGCAAAGCTGCCTTGTCCCTGTTCTCCGTTAAGTATCCATATGCATACGCACAGCATTACGGCAGTACCTATCTCTACAGTAAACATGATAGGGTTACGGCAAAGACTTTTTGGGTTTAGTTTCACAAAAGACTGCTTTAATGCTTCCAGCACCAGTTCTTTCTGAAACAACGATTTATTGGTTTTCATACATTAAATTATTAAGCAAGTGAAAAGTATTCGGCAATAGGGCCAAGAGCCAGTGCCGGAAAGAAAGACAAGGCTGCAATTATGAAGATCACAGCAAATACCATAAGTCCAAATGTTGAGGTGTCGGTCTTAAGTGTTCCTGCGCTTTCAGGGACATGTTTTTTAGCCGCCAGTATACCTGCAATTGCTATAGGGCCAACGATAGGGAGGAAGCGCGATAAGAGCAATACAACACCTGTAGTGATATTCCACCACGGATTATTATCGCCAAGGCCTTCAAAACCGCTACCGTTATTGGCTGCCGATGAGGTAAATTCATAAAGTATTTCGCTGAATCCGTGATATCCCGGATTGTTGAGCGTACTTGCTCCATACTCTGAGAATGCCGTGCTGAGTGCTGTTCCCGAAAGGATAAGCAAGGTGTGAAGCAGTGCTATGATCATGGCAATCTTCATTTCGCGGGCTTCTATCTTTTTGCCCAAAAACTCCGGTGTCCTACCCACCATAAGCCCACTGATAAAGACTGCCAGTATTACAAATATGTAAAAGTTAAGGATGCCAACGCCACAACCGCCGTAAAAGCAGTTTACCATCATGGCAAGCAATTGGGATAATCCTGATACCGGCATTGCACTGTCGTGCATAGAGTTTACCGATCCAGTTGATATCACCGTTGTAGCAATGCTCCAATAGCCGGAAGCCGCAGCGCCAAACCTTGTTTCTTTTCCTTCGGTAGCTCCAGCCGAAGTATCAATCCCCATCTGGCTCAGCGCGGGATTCCCATTCGTTTCTGCAATAACCGTTGGCACTGTAAGCAGTAAAAATCCAACTGTCATGACACCAAAGATCATTAATGCCAGTTTTTTTCTGTTGAGGTAAAAGCCTAATGCGAATATCATAGCAAACGGCACTATCATTTGTGCAACCATTTCTACAACATTGGTAAAGTAATTCGGATTTTCGAGTGGATGAGCCGAGTTGGTTCCAAAGAACCCACCACCATTAGTGCCTATGTGTTTTATAGCTGTAAATGCTGCTACCGGCCCTGTAGATACCTGAACTGTTTTGCCTTCCAGGGTAACCATATCTTCCTTACCTTCAAAAGTCATTGGAGTATCATTGATTAGTAGTACTACAGCCGTGATTACTGATAGGGGTAACAGTATACGTGTACACGATTTGATGAAGTATACATAAAAGTTGCCCAGTGTGGTTGTAGTGCGCTCCTTTAATGCATTGAATAGGATGGCTCCTGCCGCCAGCCCCGTTCCTGCAGATACGAACTGCAGGAACATTAAAAAGAGCTGTGACAAATAGCTAACCCCTGTTTCGCCTGAGTAATGCTGCAAATTGCAGTTTACTACAAATGATATAGATGTGTTAAAGGCCAGGTCGGGTATCATATTCGGATTGTTATCCGGATTGAGAGGAAGCCATCCCTGGCACATCAGCACAGCCATTCCCATCATAAACCATAAAAAATTCAGGGAAAGTAATATTTTGAGATGCTTTTTCCAGTTCATTTCCTCAGTATGGTCTATTCCGCTGATGCGATAGAATAGTTTTTCGAGAGGATTAAAAACAGGATCCAGTAAAGTGTTGCTGCCCTGGTAAACGCGTGCTATGTATTTTCCTAACGGAACCGCCAGCAACAGCGTAAGGGCGAACATTAGTATAATGCCTAAAATTTCGGTATTCATTGCTTAATGTGTGATTGCACAAAGTGCAGGTTAAAATTTTTCGGGTTTTATGAGTACGTAACAGATGTACACAAAAACAAAGACGGCGATGATGAATAGTGCTGCCATGATTTAGATTTTATCAAAAAAGTCAATTGATTTGAAACAGATGGCAAAAAGCGTTATACCTGCTGCCACAAGAATGATGGTAAGTATCATAACAGCTAAGCTTAAACGCCTGAGGCATTAATCTGAGAGATGTATTCTTTACGCAATGATTGAGGAAAGAGGTTGGCAATGCTGCAGTTGTGCATTTCCATAAAAGTAGAAACAGAGAACACATAAATATTTGAGATTACATTTTTGGTCTCGGCATTTCCGGTCACCAATAGTTGCTCGGCAACACCAAGGCATTTTTTTACACGCTGTATGTTTCCTTTACGGATTAGGTTCTTGGTGATCTCTGCAAACTGAACTGCTTTGGTACAAGCAGATTTGGCCTGATTTTTCATTTTGATAATTATTATTTGTTTTACCACTATTAGCCAAAATGAATGCCGCAGAATGAGATATCGTGTTAACCCTTGATTTATAAGGGATTATTTTTATGTGCCAGAAAAAGCAATAAAAAACCCTATCAAAATGATAGGGTTGGCTTTTCAAAATGAGAATATATTTATGAATTCAGATTGTATTCGTCCATCTTTCGGTATAGCGTTGCTATACCAATGCTAAGCAGCCTGGCGGTTTCGGCTTTATTGCCTCCGGTATAATTAAGTACTTTTTGAATATGTATCTTTTCGGCAGATGCCATAGAAAAAGCAGAGAGGGTATTACTCTCTCCCGAACCTATAGAAACAGCATTTGTACGCAGGTCAACCGGAAGGCTGTCAGGTGTTAGTGTGTCGGTATTTTCAAGGATTACACTACGTTCCAGTATATTCTTAAGTTCGCGTATGTTCCCCGGCCATTGATGCACCCTTAATATATGAAGTGCCTCTTTAGAAATAGAGGTGATTTTTTTGTTGGTCTTTTGGCTGAATACTTTCAGGAAGTGCAACGAAAGTGCCTCTATATCTTTTGAACGCTCTCTTAGCGACGGAAGGTTTATCCTAAACGTAGACAATCGATAATAAAGATCTTCACGGAATCTGCCGGCTTCTATTTCTTTGGCAAAATTACGGTTGGTAGCCGCTATTATCCTTACATCTACTTTAGTTGTCTTATTGCTACCTACCTTAATGAATTCTCCATTTTCTAGTACCCTCAACAGCTTAGCCTGAAGGTCAAAAGGCAGTTCGCCCACTTCATCAAGAAATATGGTTCCTTTATTAGCTTCTTCAAATAAGCCCACTTTGTCTTTTAATGCCCCGGTAAATGCCCCGGCCATATGCCCGAACATTTCGCTTTCAAGAAGGTCGTGGCTAAAAGCTGAACAGTTTATCGCTACAAAATTGTTGTTCTTTCGGGGACTGTGCTGGTGAATGGCATTGGCAAAAACTTCTTTACCGGTACCTGTCTCTCCCGTTAAGAGGACTGTAGTGTCGGTAGGAGCTACTTTTTGGGCAAGTTCTATAGCTTCTGATATGCTTTTTGAGTTGCCTATTATGCCTTCAAACGAATATTTTTTTTCGAGTTGGGCTTCAAGTTTATCCACCCTTTTCAGGAGGCTGCTTTTTTCAATAGCCCTGTGAATAAGGGGAATGATCTTATTGTTGTCGTCGCCTTTGGTAATATAATCAAAAGCACCATTCTTAATAGCCTGAACCCCATCTGGGATATTACCATAGGCTGTAAGCAGGATTACTTCAGAAAGAGGAAATTTTTCTTTGATCGTAAGAGTGAGGTCGACACCATTGCCATCGGGAAGTTTTACATCGCACAGTACAACATCCATGTGTTGCTGCTCAAGTATTTTTAGCCCCGATTTGCAGTCTCCGGCCTGAAAGATTTCGAAACCTTCAAGTTTCAATATCCTGGCCATGAGTCCCCTCAGCTTTTCTTCATCGTCAATGATAAGTATTTTTTTCACAGAAAAAATTTTAAACAAATTTAATTTATTTATGGCAGAAAGCCGGCATTAAACGGAATCCATTAATGCCTGCACAAAGCCTTATTTTGGTTAAAGAACCTATTGACTTATTGTTTTCATCAGTCATCCAAAAGCCATCATAAAGATAAAAGCAATGAACAATAAATGAGCAGAAGTAAATTTGAATTTACTGTATGAAGGTTTTTTAATGAATTTCATTGTATTGAGATTTACATTTCAATACAGTCAAAGTTTATACCTTAAATTTAATCTGTTGTGATACAGTGTTTTTTGAATTTTAGTCTTACATAAATCTTATCAAAATGATAAAATATATATCATTTTGATAAGATTTAAAGTAGTTTTATTTAATTCCCTTTCAATAGATTGATGCTTACCGTAGCTGTATCTGCATCAGGGAATCTTCTGAAAATTGAAGGGTCAGGGAATAGCCCGGCTTCTGCAGCCACGCTATTAAACACGTCTATTTCCACGATATACTGATCAGAAAAACCATGAGTAGCATCATAGGCTGTTGCCGGAGTTTTACCCATATTAGCGGCAGTGAGTTTCGGGTTAATGGTATGCAGCTCTATCAATAGCAAACCAAATTTATGAACATATGGCGACCATTTTTGAAGATGTTCTAACAGGTTATCTTCAACCAGGTTATTGCTAATTCTTCTTCCCCTGTAAGCGAATGCCCCGGTAGATTTGCTAATTCTGTCGCTATTTATGTTTTTAGGATCTTCCCAGATGCGGTTATGATCTAAAAAGGTTCTTACATTGAGTAAATCTTTTAGGTCTATATTATAGTTCTCTTTTAAGTCATCCGAAAGCACATCGGGCCTTCCTATATCGCCCCAAATTACCTTAGCCCATATGTCTGCTTTTATCAGGTTAGCCCGGGTTACCTTCAATGCCGCTTCATTATAGTCAGCGCCTACCAAAAATAACGGATATTCATCGAGCATTTTGCCTCTTAAGGTTTGTCGGTCTATCACTTCAAAAATATGTTGAAGAAATGCCCCGTTACCACTGCCCATATCGAGAATACCTTTAGGCTGTTCTTCTATTGGCAGGTTAAAGAGTTTAATAAGAATCTCATCTATTACTTTAAAGTAAGTATCATGAGCACCTCCGCTTCCCCATACATTCATTTCGCGGTCTACATGTATTTCATTTTCACCGTCGGCTACCATTCTCAAAGCATTAGGGTCGCCAAAGATCAGTTCTTCAATTTTTGCAAATGTTGGCAGGTAAGAAACCGTAACCCCATAGGCGCTGGCTCTTTTTGCATAAAATAAACCAACATCTGTAAACTGATAATTGCCTTTTTTTTCATGGAACCATCCAAGGTGAACGAAAAAGTCTAATATCTTTTTAAAATTTTCAGGAGATCTGTGAAACTCTTCAGGCCTGAAGGAAGTCTCCATAAAATACTTATGAAACATACCATTCATGGCCAAACGAACAATAGTGGGCCCAATAAGGTGGCCTTCTATATGTTTCAAAATCTGGTGCTGAATATTATTTGTCAGGTTGTCATCAGAGAATTCAATCCCATAATTTTGTTTGTATTTTTCAAAAATGGCATTCAGTTTTACAAAAGGAGCATCTTCGAACAATCTCGGATGAAACTCAGTAGAGAACTGAAGCAGATCAACAACATCTTCGTAGAGATGAAAAAGAGAAAAAGCGATTTCTGATTTTTCATTAACCGATATTGTAATTTCCTGATTACTGTTGTTTACCTCATAATCTAAAAATCCCTGAGAAGCTAAAACCCGTAAACCAACATTCAGGTAACCTTCGTTGGCTTTAAAGGTAGTGGTAAGTTCGGACAACAGTGATTTTTTATTGTTTATGATGTGCTCTAAAACTCCTTTTTTTTTCAGGGCTATGGCTACAGGGGCTACTGCCAGACCATCAAGATGCCTGAAAATTGAACTACGTAATTGTGATTTATCGGTCATAGTAAACAAATGAAGAGGTATACTCAAAAATAATGATTTTTTAAATCGGGGCGGCTACAATTTAATTTTAGTTAAAGTATAAGAAAATGTGAGAAAATATTTTTAAATGTTAAAATATTCTTTATTTTTTAACAAACAGGTTTCCTTTTTTTTACATTGTGATATCAATCCAACCACTTTACTACTACATAATGAATATCTTACTTATTGACGACCATCCACTTACGGTTTCAGTGTATTCAACAATCATATCTGAATCCAGACTTTATAAAAATGTTAAAATAACAGTTGCCCATAATTGCAGTGAAGCCTTTGAAGTTATACTTAAAGCGGCACAATCAAAAAATAATTTTGACCTTGCTGTTATCGATTATAATTTGCCCCCATACAGGGAGGAGAAAATATTTTCGGGGGCAGATCTGGCTATTTTGGTCTCTAAAAATTTTCCAAAATGTAAAATAGGAATGATTACTTCGCATTCTGAAGTGCTCATTATTTACGACCTGTTACGAAGGGTTAATCCGCATGGGCTTATTTCTAAAAATGATCTTAATGCCGATAATTTAAATGAAGTGATAAGGGAAATACTTAGTGGAGGTTCATATAAAAGTCCGCAAATTAAGGCCTGTATAAAAGAAGTTTGGACAAGGGATCTGATATTTGATGATTATAACCGTAAGATACTTTTATACCTCTCTAAAGGTTATCGAATAAAAGAATTGGAGGAGGTAATTTTATTGTCAGGTAGTGCAATACAGAAACGCCTGCTTAAACTTAAGAGAATTTTTCAGGCTCAGGATGAAAGGGAATTGCTAAAAAAAATCTTTGAACAGGGTTTTTTATAATATCTATTTTTAAGCCAATCATATCGGGATTAACACGCTTTTAACATAAATTACTGTTAAGCGTTCTATTATGTTAATGTTAAAACTGTATTCATTTTAACAAATGTTTTTAATTCTAATTTTAACGGACAAGTCTTAAAATAACTGAATTACAATTCTTGTATTCAGTGTTTTAAGTAACCTATTCAAACCGTTAACCTATAATTATTAACATTTCTATTTATGAAAACAACAACTACTAATCTTGTCACGCGGCGCTTGCTGATGGCATTTTTTTGGCTTCTTGTTTTTTCAGGTACGGTAAATGCCCAAAGTGGCACTTATCTTATCTGGAATAATGAGGTGGGGTGTATCAATTATGATTCCAATGGGAATCCTAATGACCCCCGAAAAAAATTAGACCTTTTTCAGGATATTGAGAATGCGCCCTGCATAAGAGTTTGTGAGGGCAAAAGTGTAGACTACGTAATGAACGGAGCTAACATAGCTAATGTTCAGTGGAGTGCTGCGGGAGGTACTGTTACGTCTGTAAGTGGTACAGCAAACAAAAATGCTACCGTTGCATGGGGAGCTCCCGGGAATGGAGCCTTAACCCTTACTATTACTTATAGCAATGGTTCACAGGCTACTACAAGTGTTTGTATTGAAATCATTAACGGACCTAAAGCCCTTTTTGAGATTTTAGGTTTTGATGAGCCGGTGTTTTGTCTTGACACGCCTATTAACTTTGAAAACTTATCCATTAATAATGGAGGGTCGGATATTGTTCAGTACCAATGGGATTTTGGAGATGGCAACTATTCGTCAACTTTTGAGCCTACTCATAGCTATACTCTTCCGGGAGATTACATGGTTGAGCTAACAGTAACTAATAATTGTAATTGTTCAAATAAATATAAACTTCCTGTCAAAATTATTGACAGGCCAAATGTAACGATCAGCTGCCCTTCGGTAGTTTGTGAAGATGGCGATAAACATACCTATACCGTTGATGATGAATGTGGCGGAGAGTGGATTATTGAAGGAGGCCATGTTGTAGATCAGACACCTACATCTGTAACTGTTGTATGGGATGTGGTAGATGCAAGCGGTTTTGGTACAATAAGCTATAAATCAGGTTGTGCATGTCCGTTCTGGACTACGGTAAAAATACCTGTAATTAAGAAAATAGGAACTATAATTGGTGATACGGTTTTATGCGTTAACCAGCAAGGATTATATACATTACCTCAATGGCCCAGTACAGAATTTGTATGGACATTGACTCCATCATCACCTACAGGAACACATATTGTATTTAATGACCAACGTAATCAGGTTATTGTAGATGCACTTGCAGCCGGTAGTTATGTACTTAAATGTGTGTATACTAATACGCTTTTAGGATGTTCAGGAACAGCTGAAATAAAGATTAGAGTTGTTGCCGGAACAGTAATCACCGGAGGGCTCGATACTCTTTGCAGCGGAACTTCATCAACATATACTACTGCAGGAGGTGGTTCTGTACAATGGGAACTTAAAAAGAATAATGCTGTTGTATCATCTTTAACAGCAGTAAGTTTTACATATAATTTCCCTACCGGAGGTGTTTATACATTAACTGCTACAACAGGAGGATGTATAAGCGAACCTAAGGTTATTAATGTAACCCAAACACCGTCTGCGCCAACAGGGTCATTGGTAGGGGAGACTAAATATTGTCCGGGTGTACCTTATGATTATTCATTGACTAATACAGTGCCTAATACTATTTTAGAGTGGACGGTTACTAACGGTACAATTCAGGGCGATAATACTGGTAATAACGTAACAATTGTATTTAATAATACTACAACGGCTACTATTACAGTGAGAAGACGTTCACTTGACGGATTAGGATGTTTGTCACCGGCTTTCTCTGTGGTAGTAAACAAAATTGTTATTACGCCTACAATTACTCCTAATACTACAGGTGTTAAGTTTTGTCCAAGTAGTGCTACTACGTTTAACGTAAATCTGAATGGTAACACTGCCGATTTATTAGAGTGGAGTGTTATACCGGCTAACTTTGGTAACGTGATTTCAGGAATAAACAATAATACGGTAACAGTGAGCTGGAATGAGATTTCGACTTCAGCGACAGGTACACTTAGACTGAAAATTACCAAATGCGGAACAATTACTACGGTTGATACTCCTATTGAACTTCAACAGTCGCCAAATCTTGTTTTAACGGCTCCAAACCAGTTATGTTCCAGCGACCCTAACCTTAATCTTACATTGTCGGCAACAGGTATAACAACAGGTACTATTACATGGGATTTTGGAAACGGTGTTACAACTACAACTCCGTTAAGTGGTTCATCTTATACGTTTGCTAATCCTTATAATAATACTACA
>QFQM01000163.1 GCA_003243255.1 Flavobacterium psychrophilum
AAAGCAGCTCAAAACCCCGAAAAACAGGTTTCATTCTCTTTACACTTAGCATTTCCCTTAGTCGCTGCCCGACCTCCGCAAAAGAATATAGTTCTATGGCATATCGTTTGGCGGTATCAATTGCGCCCTGCTGAAAACCATTTTCGGACACGAATATTTTTTTATTGATTTCAGGAATCCCCTGGCACTTCCCGTAAAACGCCTCAATTTTGTCTACACTGACTTTCTTGCTGTATTGTTTGCATTCAATTGCGATGGTAATTGGGAAGCCATTAATATTTGACCTTATAATAAGGTCAAACTCCCTTTTGGCCCCGTCCACATTTGCGATTTTAAAGTTGCGCAGTATTTCAGTTTCGGGATTGGACCGGTACACCTCTTCTACAATGGCAACCAGCTTTTCCAAAAATTTACCATCCGTAGCCATAGTTCTAAATTTATAGTTTGCATTCAAATATAACGGAATTTCAAGTCAAATTCAGGATGTTGCATAATGCTTTAAATGATCGCATCTACTTGGCGGAATTTACTAGATGAATTTTCCATCAAGAAAATCTTCATTGCTGTATAGTGCTTTATAAAATGCTGCCTGCCAGGAATTGATGTCCACTTCAGCCCTTGAGAGGTATGCCTCATCAAGAAACTCTTTAAGTTCGTCCTTTCCCTTTCTGTTAAAGATTCGGGTAATCTGGGATTCGATGTTCATAAATTCCGAACTGGCCTGTGACTTGTACAGCGCATTAAGCCCATAGGATGTAAAATGATGCTCGATCCTCCGGCGCAGCAAGGCCTCTATATGGGGTAAGCGTTTTACCCTGAATTCAAATTTTATCTTCTTCAGTTGTATGATCTCACATTCCAGCCACTGGATACCTTCAATATTATCGAAGTAAGGGTGCAGTGTGTGCTCCGAGGCCCTGGTCGGTATTGAAACCAACTTGCCCTTGTTGCATTGTGTACAGGCGGGCAACAGGTTTATCGGTGTAATAGAATAAATAGGGAAATTAGCCTTAGGCAGGAAATGGTCCAGCGTATCCGCAGGACGGTGGTTACAGTACGGGCATTTTTCATTGGGTGCCAGTATCATGATATCATCGTAAATTTCCCTTGCAAGCTGACCTTTTTTGGAAAGTTTATCTGTGTACAGCTTTTTAAGTGCCGCTTCGTTCGCAATAGGGCTTATTTCAATATTCTGAGGTATGGTATGAAGCTCGAGCGAACGAATTTTACTTTCCAGCACGGTTTCGTGACGCGTCAGGATTCTTACTGTGGCGTTGTACTCATCCCTCAAGGCAACGTCGGTCAGGTTGGAGATACAGGCCCTTAGGACAGTATCAACGGTAATTTCCGGTTTTACGATATATTTCATTCGTCCTATGTAAAGAGGTTGCGTAATATTGCCCTGCCTTCCAGGCCGAGCTGATTGTTCAATTCCAGCAGGGCGTCCTTGTAGTTGAGTTTTTCCTCTGAGAGTTCCTGAAGGATATCATGAAACCCTGCTTCGGTAATTTCCAGGCCAAAAACTTCCCTTGTCAATATACCGACATTTTCCCCAAAAGATTCTATGGTAAGCCTGTTGGTTAAGATATTGCTGCCGCGCCGCACTAGTTTGATAACACAAGATCTGGGTACTTCCTGAAGTACCACGGGCGAGTGTGTACCGATAATAGCCACCGCGTTCCGTTTAATAAGCAAATTGGAAAGAGCCCTGATAAAAGCTGAGAGCAGCGGCGGGTGCAGATAGGTTTCCGGCTCATCAATGATGACAAGGCTTTTCTCCTCAATATGGATCACCAGGTTGGTTATGGATAGCAGAATAATCTTGTGACCTGAACTAAGGTTAGAGAATACGGTTTTCGATTCATTGACAAATGCCTTGTTTTCCGCAATCTTTGCAATTTTGGTCACCTGTGCTGCCTTAAAAATCGGGTCGGTCTCCAAAATTTCAAGTGCCTTTAGCCACAATTGGTTCTTGCTTCCCTTCCTGCATTTTTCTACAGCAGCCACAAATTCATCTTTCAGCTCATTTAAACTTTTGATATAGAATTTGTCATCTTCTATTTTTCGTAAGCCTATTGAGGTATACTTGATTTTTCGGCCTTCCTTATCTTCTTTTACCGGCAGAAATTCATCGAAAGCACTAAAGGATACCGAAACTATATTCGCAAACGAATTTTCATTATCGGGAGAATTGAAATTAAAGTAGCCATACCTTGAATTCCTGCGGTTTGCATTGAGCAGCGTCGAAATCATATTGTTGAACAAAAAGGTCTTGCCCACACCATTCCTGCCAATAACGACGTGGATATTAGTGGGTGGATTTGAATTAGGCTGGACATCGAACTGAATCCTGGCCTGTGGTTTGTCCTTAACTTTCGGATAAATATATTCGAACTCAAATGAAGTAAGAGTAGCATCGCCCTGAACCAGTCTTCGGAACTGCCCTTCAACAGAAACACGACTGATATCCCTGAGCAGGGAAGTCCTAGTCACTTCAAGATCTTTGACCTCTTCGTAAAGGTCGACCTTTAAGCAAATATCATTTAGTCCGGAAAGAATTTCATCCCGCGTTGTTTCGCCAATGTTATTTAACTTTTCATAATACGACAAATCCTGCCCCAGCGAAAAGTAAGAATCGTCAAGTTCGGTGAATGTTTCCGGTAAGACCGTTTTACTATCTGTCCTATGCCCGATCTTCACATAACCAAGAGAAAATTCCTGCCCATTGATGTAGAGGTTAGCGTTGTAGAGCGTATAAAATTCAAACCAGTCATTCCAGTCATCTTTCTTCAAGTATACGATAGTGGAATATAGCTTCCTGTTCTGGTTGAGGGTCCAGTATGTAGTTACGAATAAGACATTATTTTCCATATAATTCCTCATTAATGCCGCAATAATTATTGCCTATGTTGGTTGTTGTTAAGGTAAATGTATTAAATTTCTTTAATTAATTTAAAATTGTACTTGAAGACTATCGCAACAGTTGATATAGGTGATATCAAAAAGCAAGACGCACCCGCCAGGCAAATGCAGTAGGGGTTTCCCCAATGCTGTTGCTGGGCGGGCGCATCCGCTTTTAAACCGCAAAAAGGCGTTCCCGACCTAAGGGAGGGATTGCCTTTTTGCGCCGGAAATCCACTATAATCAGCCAACCGCTAACGGTTGGCTGCGAAAATTCCTCAAATTCAGAAAAATACCCCTTTCGGTAGTAAAGCCTTGCCTGAACAGTTGCCACAGCAGGCTGCACCCCATCTGTGCCAATACGGAATTGATGTACAAATCCTGTTTTTCAAGGGCTTCGGCAAGGGAGCAGCTGGGTAGGTCTTCGGTATCGCCCTGCCTTAGCAGTTCGGCAAATTCTGTTGTAACCTGTGGCAGGCTGCCCACAGGTGTAAACTTTTCCGATGCAGGTTGTTTGATGCTGCCGATGGTTGACAGTATGACCTGACCCGTGTCCTTACTGTTACCGAAATCCATCCAATAGCGTGGTGTGTCGGCACGGCTTGTACTCAAATCCAAGTCGCCCAATACTTCGGCAATCTCGAAACGGGCGGCTGCGGTGTCCACGCAGGAAATATAAATGGCGTGCCTGCCTGTTGCGGTATCGGGAGTGAATGGCTTTTCAATGGCTTTCCAAGACGTGCCGAAAAATCGGTTGGTACGCGCAATCAGGGCAGCGGCTTTGAATAAACCTACTTCGCATTCAGCAAATAACTGCCTGCCACGGTTGGCATCGGTTATTACATCATCATCCCACAGGCTGACCTGAAAACCTGCGTGCCCTAATTGTTGCAGGCTGTGGGACATCCGTGCCAAGCCTGTCAGTACTTGTGAGCCTGTACCGCCTGCCCCGATAAGGCACACTGCAATCGGGTTGGTCGGGTTCAGCAGTTCGGCAGGCACAAAGTGTGCTTTTACTTTTATAGTTTCCATTACAATAGGTTTTTAAGGGTTAGGGGAGTGGCTCTAAGGCTGTCGGTGGGGAATGGCTTTTTAGGGTCAGTCATCAGTTCTTTGTACAGGTTGAACAGGTTTACCCCTACAGGGTTGTGTTCGTTGATGTGGTGGGAGAAATAACTCTCAAAGAAATACCCCTGCCATGCGCTGATAAATTCCTCCAGGCTTGCAGCGGATTTTATGGCTATATTGACATTTCCCATACACACAAAACCTTTTTGGTACAGGTTAAAAAATGGGGCATGGAACAAGGGTGTTGCTGCTTTTGGTTTGGCTTTACCTTTCAGGGCAAAGATTTGAAGTTCTTTTTTATTAGCTTTCCATACAAGGGCAGGCAGGGCAACCGTGCCATTTTCCAAGCCAAGGCTTTCCGCAAAATACAGTTTTTGCCTTTGTGGTTTGGTATACCATACCACGCTGCCGTTGTCGGACGGGTCAATGTACAGTACATTGGCAGGCAGTATGCCCTCAGGGCGCAGGAATGCCTTTGTCGCCTGCTCACGGGTATCAAGGGCTTTGGCAAGGCTCTGGGCTTCCCGCACCGATAAGGGGTGCGGGTTTACGGGGCAGCCGCTTTCGTCCATCTCATAGTATTCGATGTAGGGCGTGTCCGATGCCTTTGCGCTAAAGACCACAAGGGCTGCTGCGGGGGTATAGAGTTTTATATCAGTTGCCATAATCGCAGTTGTTTAAAAGGTAGCACAATTCATTGATTAGGGGGAAAAGGCGGCACTCAAAGTCAAGGTTTTCGGTGTGCTGCGGCTGCCCGTCAAAACAGCGTTTGAGTACTGGCTCTTGTTGGGAGCTACATTCCCCAAATTCGCTGTTGATCGTTTGTTCAAGATTATTATACAGCCACCCGTTGGTAGCTGCCACAAAGCCGATGTATTTTTCCATCGTGATGCAGTCGTTATCATAATAATCTTCCTCGGGGTCAGGCAGTTGGTCGGTATCGGCATGGCGGTACATATTTTCATTTGGAAAATCCTGTCGCAGCCTGTAGAATTTTTGGGCAATGCGCAAGCAGTACTCGTCAAAGGCATCATTAGGGACGAAAGTGTCAAGCCATTGCCCGTACCGCTCATTGTGTATTTTATTCCAAAACGTCCGCATAACTGCATTCCCGACATACTTTGCAACCCTGACGGCATTGGCATAGCTGTTAAAATCTTCTTTGTCCCACCCATCAGGGTCGTCCAGTACCCAATCGGCAAGCATATCATAATTCCAGTACAGGTAACTGTCCCCGTCCCTGTAGTAAGGAACGCCAACGGAATGGTACAGGTAATGGAAAACACAGAGTAGCAGTCGGGCAGCCTTTTTACGTTTCCTGTTGCGCAACAAATGGTATACAGGTAGTACAGGGATATAAAACAACGTATTGCCTGTGTGGTAACTTTCGGTGACGTGCAGGGCAAAAGTGCCGTTATCCTCCAAAAGTTCTATTTCAATATATTGTGGGTGGGTGTCCCGTAACAGCCGTGCCGCTTCGTGCAGGGCAACCTCCCTGCCATACGGATAGGCAAGGTTTTGGGTGTCCACAGGGCTAATTAGGTAATGGCTGTACAGCAGCGAAAAGCTGCGGTAAAAATCGGCTTTCTCGCTGTCACCTGCCACAGCCTGCCCCGTGTAATGCGGCAGGAAACGGTTTTTTAGAAAACCATAGGCAGCAGCCCCGCAGGTGCTGATTGCAGGCGGTCGGCAAGGATTGCTGCGCTGTCCTTTCTGCGCCCAAGGTTCAGCAGGAATTCGCCTGCGTTTTGGTGCAGCAGCTTTTGCCTTTTGTTTTGGGGCGGCTGCAACCGCCCCGTTAGTATCTTTTGCATAGTCCATAATTTGAGGTATAATTATCCTTTTGTTCCCATAGTGGTTTCAAAACGATACTGCACGGTATCGTTGGTAATTTCAGGGCCGACCGTCTTGGCGGTGGTTAGTTTCGGGTAGCTGTTGGCATAGAAATTCATAACAGCTTCTATGCTCCATTTCGGGTCAGGGTCAGTTAATGTAAACTCATTCCCCTTGTCTTTCATCAAAAATACCCTCGGCATCAGTGTTGTCTGTAGCATCTTGCACGGTTTTAGGTTCAACATTCGTTACATCGGTGGCAGGCTGCACTGCACCGAACAGGTCGGGGCTGAATTTAGCCGACAGGCTTGCCCTGCGGTTGCGCAGTTCTTCGGCTTTTTCGGGAAACTCCGAAACTGGTGGGACTTTCAGCCATGCATCCTTAAATTTGCCTGCGGCTTCGAGTTTATCCACTTCCTCCATAATACCCCTGTACTTCATTTCCTGTTTTTCCTCGGGGGTGGTGGGGTTTTCCGTTTTAGCGGGTTTGTCTGCCTTTTCGGTTTTCTTTTTCTCCATAGCCGCATTTTTTTTGGCAGCTTCCTGCCCTTTAAGGTACTGTTCCATATTCACGAGGAGTTTAGAGGTTTCGGCTACAGGTGCGCTCACGGCATCAAAAAAGCCCTCGCAGAGTTCCTTTGCGCTACCCCTTAAAATCAGGGGTGGGATGTGGTTCTTGGCGGCATCCCCGCAACCGTCATTTTGCAGCAGTATAGAAGTGGTCAGTTGTTCCCCGTCCTTTTTGACGGTAATGTTCAGGCAGCCCTCAAAGGGAATGGCTGCGATATGGGCAAAAAAATTGGTAACAGGCATAACGTTTATTTTTTGGGTTTGCGCTTCGGTTCGGGGTTGCTTTCGATTACACGCCTGATAAGGTTCAGGGCGGTTGCGGTATCAAAGGCATCGGCTGCGGTCATAGCCACGTGGTCGAGCCTTTCCATAATTGGCAGTACTTTTTTAAGTGTAGTAACTGCCTTGCGTTCTGTGGTTTGTGCTAAAATGCTCATAACAGTAAAATTTTAAGCAGCCCCGCAAAGCAGGGCTGCGGTTAATATCAGTTCAGTATCAGGGCGGCTGCCCCGCTTTTAGCGAAATCCCCGCAGAGGTCAAAGGCTTTCTGTCCCCGTGCCTGTGCTGTGCCGCCCAAGCAGATGGATTTTAGTTTGTCCTCGCCCGTCTTGAAGCTGCGCACGTTTTGGTAGTAGCCCGTTACGGCATTGTATGCGCCAAAAATTGTCCCTTTGGTGGTTTCCAATCCTTGTGTATCGTCTGCCATTGCGTACTCGAATGCCGCATCACAGGCATTTTTATACATCGTTGAAAGTTCCTCGGTAGCCCCTTTTTTCAGTAGGTTGTAGGTTTCCTTGTTCGGGCAAAGGGCTACCTGTATCAGTTGTTTAACCTGAGCATCTGCAATACGAACGTTTGCCCACTCGTTAAAGATGCCCTCCAATTGCAGGGACAGCCTGTCGGCTACGCCCATAACCTTGTGTGCCTGCTCCAAACGTTCTTTAGCCCCTGCGGTGTGGCGTATGCGTACTACATTGGTAGCGGTTTTCAGGGCAGCGTTCAGGGTATTTTGGCACACTACACGCACGGGTGTAAAGGCTGCGGTTATTGAGCCGCTGCCATCGTGGGAGGTGGTCAGGAAAATATACTTTTCCGTTATATCGTCCCCATTACCCACACGGATATAATCGGGCAGCTTGGCAGTTATGAAAATGCGTTCCCCGTTGCCAAGTGCGCCTGCGGTTTCGTATTGTATACCTACGCCACCGCCCACAATGGCATCAAAAAAGGCGAACGCATCACTATTCTGTACGATTTGGTAGTCTTTGCCTACTACACCAAAGACGGCTTTGGTATCGGTGCGCATGGTGGCGAACTGGTCGGGTACGGGATAGGTATCGAAAAGGCCTGTACCCCGCGCAAAAATTGGGGCTTTTGCCACTTCATAATTTAGCCCTGCAAATTCAATGGCTTCACGGGAGGTCGGGTAATCTTCCACTATCTGACCCAATCCGTGCCATGCGGGTTGCTTTACGCTCATAAAGGCGTGTTGCCCTGTTGCTTCGTTGAAATTTATATTATGTGCCATGATGTTAAAAATTTATGGTTATACATTAAAATGGTAGGTCGTCTTCAATGGCTGCGCCATTGGGGATTACTTCGGCTTCGTACACGGTTGCGGCTGCTGCGTTGGCAGGAGTTGCCGTGTTATTTTCAGGTGTAGCCTGTTGCGAGGGTGCGGGTTGCTGTTGCGCCCCCTGTATTTCGGGTTTGTTGCCCCCGTGCAGGGTAATGTCTGTAGTGTTGAAGTTCAGCCCCGCTTTAGGCTGCCCGTCGTTGCCCATCCACGCACGGGCAGATACACGCCCTGCAAGCTCTACAAGGCTGCCTTTGGTCAGGTACTGCGCCACGCCCGTAGAGAACCAATAGGCACAGTCGAAAAATTCGGTTTGGGTCACTTTCGTCCCGTTTTTGTCTTTGTAGTCGTGGTTCACGGCTACTGAAAAACTCACTACACTTTTGTTGTTTGACAGGTTGCGCACTTCGGCATCCCTTGTCACTCTTCCGATAATTGTCATAATCGTCCTTATTAAATGATACATTCGTTTTGTATCTCCCTCCAATCCTCCATTGTGTCAGTCCTGCCTCGCTTGCGCTCCGCATAACTTTTTCCAAAAGAAAACCGGAAAAAGAAAGCAGATAAACAGTGCGGGTAAAGCGGGAAAACAAAAGGAAACGGAATAAGTCCCAAGGGGTGAGTTTGTGAGTATGCGAGCAAAGCCATTATGCCGTAGTCTTTTGCTTTTACCACTGTGCTTTACCCGCAATACATTAGCTGCCTTTTACCGGTTATCTTGGGAAAAGTTTATATCTCTATAGTATTGTATATTGACAAATCGAAACAAATCGATTTACACTTAATTAAATATCAAAAAGATATCCGAAATTTTATACATTAGCATTAACCAATAACCTAACTATGAATTATCCCACCTCATTCAGAATAAATTATGGCCAAAATATACTTCCAATAAAGCGCTTGGAGATTTTTTCCGCTGATGAGTGGGAAATTTTTATTGAAGAATGGCTTGATACTAAGAAAACTCAGTATCATGAAATTGAACGCTTTGGTGGGGCTGGTGATAAAGGAAGAGACGTAGCTGCCTACAAAACAGATCCGAAAGCGACAGGGTACGAATGGGATTGCTATCAATGCAAGCATTATGACCGACCACTGATGCCTTCACAGATGTGGATTGAGTTTGGTAAAATCTTGTATTTTACATTTATTGGCGAATATCCGGTACCGCGTAAATACTACTTTGTTGCTCCTAAAGGATGTGGAACCAGTATGACGAAATTTTTACAGAATGCAGAGGAGCTTAAAAATGCTATTAAAAACAGTTGGAAAGCCAGCATTGAAACTGAAATAGTATCAGGGATGACCATCGAACTTATTGGCCCGCTTCTGAATCATGTTGATAATTTTGACTTTACAATTTTCGACAGGATACAACCTAAAACAATTATATCGGAACATTCAAAACACCCCAATCATTTGCATTGGTTTGGAGGAGGGCTTCCCGACAGGGAAATATTAGATGAGAGCACAATTCCAGCAACCATCACAGTTGGTGAGAGTATTTATGTAAACGAACTTCTATCAGCTTACAATTCCGATTATGCAACTCCCTTTGCAACTATTAGTGATATCGTTCCAGTGGCGAAATATAATAATCATCTGAAAAGGGCAAGAATTAGTTTTCACCACGCTGAACAACTACGCAATTTTTCACGTGATAATTTACCCGTTGGGGCTTATGAGCTTTTTCAGGAAGAGATTTATAATGGAGTAATCAACATCGTGGAAGATGATCATGCAAATGGATTTGATAGGGTAAAAAAAGTTGAAACTCATTCTTCAACTATAGTCATTTCATCTAATGCAATTAAGGAAGTAACAAATGTAAATGATAAGAAAGGTGTCATTCATCAGCTTTGTAATGATCAAAAAATTATTGAGAACAACATGCGTGTTCACTATGTGAACGATCACTCTTTTAAGTAAAATAAGCATCAGAAACGGCAAAAACT
>QFQM01000743.1 GCA_003243255.1 Flavobacterium psychrophilum
AAACGTTCGAGGTGGAACTTTGTCTCAAAACCAATCTACTTCTTGGCTTCTTGAACATATGCAGCTCTTGCCGAATCTCTTACTTCCACTGCTTTGCATAAGGATTCCCAGCATCGCTGGATAGTTTTTCTTTCAATGTCGTTCTCTATGAATGCTGAACGGGTAAATCTATAAACAGCAGATACGCAATTTCCTTCACCATACTCCATAAAAATCTTAAGGAGTTCCGTAACAAGAGCGCGTTCAGAAAGTGTTTCATCATTTCTGTTTGTCACTATAAAATCAGATACGTTATCAGCAATCATTAAATCCCATTCCAGATCGGTGATTAGTTTCCTGCTCCCATCAAATACATACTTAAAAACAAATTCACTCTCTATTTCAGCCAACTGCTTCAACAATATTTTATATTTAATAATGGAATCAGCACCATTGGCATATGCAATACGAAGCTCTCCAGAAATGTAACCATACATGATTGCAATCAACCGCTCATGAAAACGAAGATAAGCATGATTAAAAACATTAATTTCTTCTTTACTAAAGTCATAAAGTTCTTTCCAATAACCATACGACCGATTATCTTCTGATTTTTTAAGACGCCCAGCTAAAACTCTATACTTGGCGTATCTGACTGGATCAATTGTGCTTTCAAATGGAATATTAGATTTAGTTAAAGATTGTTTAATATATTTATCAGAGCGAATAGCATTCCATACATCATTACAGGAAACTAAACTTTCTTTGGGTAGGTATTCAGTAATACCTTTATCTATGATAGACAAATACTCATGAAAATCATCATGTGTTTTAATCAGGCCATGTACTGCGCCAGGGTGTATAGGCGCTCTTCCATTATAAAAGCTTAATTGGGTACATAAGTGTCTTCTTGGCACCCATAATAATTCCTTGCGACGTATAGTCGATATAGCCTTATGGCAATTTTTTAACGAATCTGTATTCAACATCACGCCACCTCGCGCCCTCTGATTTTGGCGGCTATGCCAGCCCGCAGAGGTGTACGGGTTTTCGGGGATCAGCCTAGACATAGCCTATTCTTTGTTCGTCTACTGAAGTCTACTACCGTCAATTAATACTGTCTATTCATACAGTCAGGCACTTTCCCCAAACGAGCCGTGCACCACATTTTCACCATTCTCCAGTGCCTCCATATAGTCGGCATACCACTGAAGCATTTCCCGGCGGCCGTCCAGATACTGGGCATGGTTGTACGTCCCACGAATTGAGTTTTTATCAAC
>QFQM01000164.1 GCA_003243255.1 Flavobacterium psychrophilum
ACCATAAGGCTATTTAAAGCAAAATCTGCTCTCGCCCTTCTTCACTTAGATTATATTATACAAACATAGGAGAAGCAAATGAAATCCTGACTTCACAAATAGGCATCACCCTAGAGCAAGCCGACAATGTATCACCTTCCGGACTTTTGAGCATAGCCATTGCAGGCGCAATGAAATGCCCTCCCACTAAAATGAAATTTTTTGAAGGCGAATTTGTAACTATGGCTCAGGCACAAAACAAAACCATAGACGGACTTGAGACCATAGAAAGCCAAAGTAGTGTTATGGAAAAATCATATAGCCTTTCGGATGTATTCAATCAGATAAAATTAAAATCGGAGTATGCACAAATAATGGATGACATGGCGCGCTTTCACAAGGAAGAAAACCTACCGGAGCTTTACAAAACAGTAAGAGACAGGCGTTTTATGAATACCACAGCCGAAAACCTGATGCTAACGGAAAGAAATAAAGCATGGGTTAAAAAAATTCCTGCCATTGTAAAAAAGGAAAGTACTTTCTTTGCGGTAGGCGCAGGACATTTATACGGCAAAGACGGAGTAATTGAATTACTGAAACAACAGGGTTATAAAGTAACTCCCGTAAAATAATTGCAAACCAACCAAAACCAATAGATTTGAAAACCAACGAAAAGGAATTCTTAGCGCTGATCGAAAAGCACAAGGGGCTGATCCATAAGGTTTCCAGAATGTATATGGACGAACCCGAAGACAGGGAAGACCTGTTTCAGGAAATCGTATTGCAGCTCTGGAAATCCTATGGCACCTTTAGGGGAGAGAGCCAGGTCTCTACCTGGATGTATCGGGTGGCTGTAAACAGTGCCCTCACCTTTTTCAAGAAAGAAAAAAGAAAGCCTGACAACGCAAGGATGCATCCGGAGATGGATGTAAAAGACGACATCGATGATATGCACCGCGAAACACAACTGGACTATTTTTATAAAGCCGTACAACTGCTCAATCCGGTAGAAAAGGCATTGATATTTCTTTTCCTCGAAGGGCAGTCACACAAAGAGATTGGCCAGAATCTGGGTATTACCGAAGTAAATGCCCGCGTAAAACTTAACCGAACTAAAGACAAACTACAGGAAATCATTAAACAACAGGGTTATGAATTTTAACGAACTGCAACAACAATGGAATAACGAACCTACAGACAAGGTCAAAATTCCAAACACTATAGACAAACTAAAAGAAGCGCAAACCCCGATTGACCAAGTGCGTAAAAAAATGAAAGCCGACTTTTTTATGCAGGCCATTATGCTGGTGGCAATAGCTTTCGCTCCGATAATCTTCGATTTTCCGGATAAACTTACTACCCTATTCATTCCATTTTATGCTATGGCGATAGGGTTTATGGCTTACTACTTTTACAAATTCTTTGTATTTTACAGAAAATCGTATGACCTTACCTTTGACAGCCGAAAAAACCTGCTTTGGTTTTTCTACGAGCTGAAACTTAATATAGAACTGTACAAAGCACTTACGTACATTCTGTTCTTTCTGGGATTTTCGTTTGGGGTACTGGCAGGAACAGTAACAAAAAATGAGAATGCTATAGCAAACTTCCTTGATAAAAAAGAAGCAGGCTTACCCATAGTCATTGCCCTGATTGCAGGACTGATTATTTTTTCATTATTCATGGCCGAATTTATACCCAGATGGTATTACGGCAAACACCTAAAACAGGTAAAAACAGTATTAGACCAATTGGATGAAGAGTAATTGGTTGCCGGCAGCTACACAACACGAACTAAAAAGGGAGATTGTAAAACACAATCTCCCTTTACTATTTTATCTGACAACCGTCACAACTAAACTACCGATCCAAATACATCCAGCACCTCATCCAGAACTGCATACACATCGGCAGCAGCATCATGAGTTACCATTTTTTGGCGATACTCCTTAAAGTTTGGAATACCTTTAAAATAGTTCGTATAGTGGCGGCGTGTTTCGAACACTCCTACCCTTTCGCCTTTCCATTCAATGGCCCACATTAAGTGGTTACGGGCAGCTTCAACACGGTCCTCCAATGTTGGCATAGGCAAATGCTCACCTGTATTGAAGAAATGTTTTATCTCGTTGAATATCCACGGATACCCGATTGCTGCACGACCAATCATGATACCATCGATGCCATATTCATTTTTATACTTCAGTGCTTTTTCAGGACTGTCAATATCACCATTTCCAAAAATTGGGATATTGATACGCTGATTGTTCTTTACACGGGCAATATGCGACCAGTCGGCTTCACCTTTATACATCTGAGCACGGGTACGCCCATGAATAGTAAGTGCCTTGATACCCACATCCTGAAGTCGCTCAGCAACCTCATCAATATTTATCGAATCCTCGTCCCAGCCCAAACGGGTTTTTACCGTAACCGGAAGTGATGTACTGTTCACCACTGCTTTGGTAAGACGCACCATCAGGTCGATATCTTTAAGTACACCGGCACCGGCACCTTTGCATACCACTTTTTTAACCGGGCAGCCAAAGTTGATATCCACCAGGTCAGGACTAACAGCCTCAACAATTTTTGCCGAAAGTGCCATAGCCTCTTCGTCTCCACCAAATATCTGTATCCCCACAGGGCGTTCATAATCAAAAATATCCAGCTTCTGGCGGCTCTTCATCGCATCGCGTATCAATCCCTCAGAGGAAATGAACTCACTATACATTAAGTCAGCACCGTGTGTTTTGCATAACCTGCGAAAAGGCGGATCGCTCACGTCCTCCATAGGGGCCAGTAACAGCGGGAATTCCGGCAGTTCTATATTGCCAATCTTTACCATCTTCTTCATTTTGTGCAAAATTACAACATTTATATGACTTCTTTCAAAACCATTCAAATGGTATTTGCGTATATAAGAACATAAGAATGAACTACTTGCTCAAAAGGATTAATGAAAAAGAAGAAAGAGCAGTAACTGATAAAAGCCTAAGTAATCGCCAAAGCCCCCAATTGGCAGATAAATAAAGTATTAGACCACTACTTACTGCTTATTGCGGCACATACCCCCGGTATGTGCCTTTTTATTACTATAAACCACTATAAGATTCTTATATGCAGGCATAGAATATTAATATAACAATTCTCATTATCAATGGTTTAACCGCCGTACATTTGTAGTGTTAAGATTGATTATTGCATTTGCCTGCCAATAGAACAGGGCAGTATTTAAATGATAATAATAATTTTTAGATTGGTTGATTGGTTATGATTAGTGCATGGAGAAATATCTTCATGCACTTTTTGTTTATAAGCCAGTTTTTGCACTTGAATTCGTAATCACTAAAATCACATCCTTTTTACCGTTCAACCGATAAATACGCGTTTTATCGAAACGAATGTAATCCTTTTCCGAATCAGAAATAGTCTACAAACAACACATTTTCAGTATTTTACTACACAAAATCACACAACTATAACGTTTTAGTTAGCGTATTTCAAAATTTAAAAAAAATAACATTGAAACGTGTTTTTGTATTATTTTTTGTCGTTGATTTGCATCGTAGTTTTAAAGAATTATTTAAACGATCAGCTTCTGAATTCCCCCCAATCAGAAACCTGAATTTCGATATAACTTATTCGGTAAATTACCATTACTTAAAAGTATAAAACAGCATACGGAAGCCCCCAACCGAATGCTGTTTTTTTATTTAACCCCATCCGTTTGCAACTCGCTAAGTTTAAACTATATTTGCCGATTAAATTTGCTACCTTTACGGGTAATATGCGTGAGGGATAGGTGCAGGCTACCGTGTAGCGGCCCCGAAGGGACACGCCCTAACAAAATTGATAACAGACGAAGATGAAGCATATTAGGAATTTTTGCATTATTGCCCACATTGACCACGGTAAGAGTACCCTGGCTGACAGGCTTCTTGATGCTACGCAAACAGTAACCAAACGTGAACAGCAGGCACAGCTGCTTGACAACATGGACCTTGAAAGAGAAAGAGGTATCACGATCAAGAGCCACGCCATACAGATGGAGTACACTTACAAAGGCGAGGAATATATCCTGAACCTTATCGATACTCCGGGACACGTAGATTTCTCGTATGAGGTATCGCGTTCTATCGCTGCCTGCGAAGGTGCCCTTCTAATTGTTGATGCTGCACAAAGTATTCAGGCGCAAACAATCTCTAACCTTTACCTAGCTTTAGAAAACGACCTGGAAATTATTCCGGTACTAAATAAAATTGACCTTCCGAGTGCTAATCCAGAAGAGGTAAGCGATGATATCGTAGACCTTTTAGGATGTAAACTGGAAGACATTATCCCTGCTTCGGGTAAGACCGGACTTGGGGTAGAAGATATACTTGCTGCTATCATTGAGCGCATTCCTCCACCAAAAGGAGATCCTAATGAGCCGCTTCAGGCATTGATATTTGACTCGGTATACAACCCTTTCCGCGGAATTGAGGTTATATTCAGGGTTATCAACGGTACCATCAACAAAGGCCAGAAAATTAAATTCATGGCTACAGGCAACGAATATTTTGCCGATGAGATCGGTACGTTAAAGCTGAATCAGGTTCCGAAACAGGTTGTAAGCGCAGGTGATGTAGGTTACCTTATCTCGGGTATTAAAGAAGCCAAAGAGGTAAAAGTAGGTGATACGCTTACCGATGCCAAAAACCCTACCCAAAACATGGTAAGTGGTTTCGAAGATGTAAAACCAATGGTATTTGCCGGTATCTATCCGGTAGACACTGAGGATTACGAAGAGCTTCGTAACTCTATGGAGAAACTGCAGCTTAATGATGCCTCTCTTGTATTTGCAGCAGAAAGCTCGGCAGCACTTGGTTTTGGTTTCCGATGCGGATTCTTAGGAATGCTGCACATGGAAATTATTCAGGAGCGTTTAGAGCGTGAGTTTGATATGACGGTAATTACTACGGTTCCCAACGTATCGTACCTTGCGTACACTAAAAAAGACCCTGAAAGACCGATTATCGTTAACAACCCTAGCGACCTTCCGGAGCCATCAAAACTGAGCCACGTAGAAGAACCTTATATTAAAGCAACCATCATTACCAAAGCCGACTTCGTAGGTAACGTAATGAGCCTTTGTATTGAGAAACGCGGACTGATCACGAATCAGACCTACCTTACTACAGAGCGTGTTGAGCTTAACTTTGATATGCCGCTTGCCGAGATCGTATTCGATTTCTACGACAGGCTTAAAACCGTATCTAAAGGTTATGCATCGTTTGACTACTCTCCTATCGGGATGCGTACGTCAAAACTTGTACGCCTTGACGTACTGCTGAACGGTCAGCCTGTAGATGCACTTTCGGCACTTATCCACGAGGATAACGCTTACAACATCGGTAAAAAGATGTGTGAGAAACTGAAAGAACTTATCCCGCGCCAGCAGTTTGATATTCCTATCCAGGCTGCGATTGGGGTAAAAGTAATTTCGCGTGAAACCGTTAAGGCATTACGTAAAGACGTTACCGCAAAATGTTATGGTGGTGATATCTCCCGTAAACGTAAACTTCTTGAAAAACAGAAGAAGGGTAAAAAACGTATGCGTCAGGTAGGTAACGTAGAGATCCCGCAGGAAGCATTTATGGCGGTATTGAAACTGAATGATTAAATTCTATTTTGAATTTTAAATTATAAATTTTGAATGAAGACCCGGTGCGTTTGTGCCGGGTTTTTTGTTTAAGTTGCTTTTAGCTGTCTGATTCTTTCTAATTCATCATTTACTTTTCGAATTACTTCATTCAAATCATCACTACTTTCATAATTTTTAAATTCTTCTAAAATATCTTCGATACAACTGAATGGAGTGTGATTATCTATATATGCATTAATATCATCAATCTTATTATCTTGAATTTTTAATAACATTTTATGTAAATTATTAAGACCTGCTGATGCAGCCCCAACGTTGTTATGACGAATTTTATAATATGAACTTGCTGCGTACATTGCTGAACAGAATTCATATTCATCTTTATCTTCAAAAAGAATACCTATTGTTGCATGCAAATTGGCGGTCAACACTTCCGTCATTTGTGTATATTCTTCTTTTATATTTTTAGTTGTTTCAATAAATATATTATTTAATGCTGATAATTCTTGATTATTAGAGTTTGACAGTTCTTCAATTTTTTCATCAAATATATTATTCAACTTAAGAATTTCATTTTGATTTTCATTTTGTAATAGCAAAAGTTTGTTAGCAAATCTAGCATCCAACTCATTAAAAATTCTATTCTCAGAATTTTTAAAATTCCGTTGTTGCATCCATTGAATTATTAAAGGAACTGCAACTGCTAATATCCCTAGCAATACTACAAGTTTATTCCATGACGTATCATAAAAATCATTGACTTTAGTAACAATTTCTAATTTGTTTTGATTCTCATAACGGTATTGATTCTTCCATAAAGTATCTTTTAATGACTGTACTTCTTTTTTAAGTTCTTTAATTTGTGTATTAATTAAACTATCATTGTTGATTGCTTTTGCTTGTATAGTAAACGCAATCAATAGAATTAGCATTAAACATTTTTTCATATTTTCATAAATTGAGATTTGTAAATGTAAATAATTTAGGACTAAATATTAAAAAACAACCTTAACTTCCTCAGCTTTATGCTTATTATCATATCGCAACTATACAATAATAACATTTGAGTGAACCGTCCGAGTGAAGTTTCGGCATTAAACTCTGTGGCGTTAAGAAAATTATAAGTGAGGCGTTAAGAAGCATCCGCTGTTTGAGCGTAGCGAGTTCGGATGGTTTAGCCGAATACATTAATTTTTAGCCTAAAGAGTTCAGCCGTGCCTTTTTCGTTCTTTTGTGGCAAGACAAAAGAACAATTAAGAAAGAAAACCAACGAGACTTTACTGCTTTGTAACTTTGCAACTTTGCCTCTCTCCAACTTTAAGACTATTTTATGTTAGCAAAAGGCTAATCTTAGTGTATACTGCAATTGCAGGCAATACTTTTGCGGTGCAAAAACAGCTATCATGAAAAAAGACGGACCTATAATAATCATTGACGACGACGATGATGACAGGCTTATATTTGAAGACATCCTAAATTCCCTCAATCTGCCTAACGAAATAATCCTTTTAGGCGACAGCACTCAGGTTATCCCCTATCTGCAACAGGAACACATCAAGCCCTTTATGGTGATTTCCGACATCAATATGCCACGAATGAACGGCTTTGAACTCCGTGACGAAATACTAAAAGACCCTGAACTAACCGAAAAGACTGTACCTTTCATCTTTTTTACCACTGTAGGTAACGGCTATACGGTTGAAGAAGCCTTTAAACGCACCATACACGGCTACTTTCACAAAACAAGCGACATGAAACAACTCAAAGAAACACTACAGGAGATCGTTGACTACTGGAGTGATTCGGTTATCCCTGAGATAGAGTAGACAATATCATTCAGCGTCAAGTAGGCATGAGTGAAGTTTCGGCATTTAAACTCTGTGGCGTTAAGAAAATTATAAGTGAGGCGTTAAGAAGCATCCGCTGTTTGAGCGGAGCGAGTTCGGATGGTTTAGCCGAATGCAATAATTTTTAGCCTAAGGAGTTCAGCCGTGCCTTTTTCGTTCTTTTGTGGCAAGACAAAAGAAAAATCATTTGAGATTGCCACGCTCCGTTACACTGCGCTCACAATGACAACAGCATGCAAATTACTTTAAAACTTTACGACTATGTTGTACCTTTGCAGCTTTGTTACTAAGCAACTCAGGACCTAAGTCCCTCAGAACCTCAAAAAAAATGATAGAAGATAAAAACCAGCAGCGCACCAGTCTTTCGGCACTGGGCGAATTCGGCCTAATAGGACACCTTACACGCGATATCGAAACATCTCAGCCCACAACCCTTAAAGGAATAGGCGATGATGGCGCTGTGCTTGATTTTAAAGATAAAAAAGTGGTAGTCTCTACCGACCTGCTTATTGAAGGTGTACACTTTGACCTTGCCTATATGCCGTTAAAGCATTTAGGCTACAAAGCTGTTGTGGTAAATGTTTCGGACATCTGTGCGATGAACGCTACCCCTACCCAGATCACAGTATCAATCGCGGTTTCCAACCGTTTTCCGGTAGAAGCACTTGACGAATTATACGACGGTATCAAACACGCTGCAAAAGTTTATGGTGTAGATATCGTAGGTGGCGACACGACCTCATCGCAAAAAGGGATGATACTAAGCATTACTGCCATTGGTGAAGCAGAAGCGGAAGATATTACCTACCGCGCCGGCGCAACAAGTACCGACCTGCTTGTTGTAACAGGTGATGTGGGTGCTGCCTATATGGGTCTTCAGGTATTGGAGCGCGAAAAACAGGTGTTCCAGGTAAACCCTAACAACCAGCCCGATCTTGACCCTTATAATTACCTTATCGAACGCCAGCTGAAGCCGGAAGCCCGCAAGGACATTAAAGCGATCTTAAAGGCTCTTGAATTACAGCCTACAAGCATGATCGACATTTCCGACGGACTGTCGTCTGAGATCATTCACCTGTGCAAGAATTCAGGGCTTGGCGCAAGCTTGTATGAAGAAAAAATCCCGGTTGACCCGCAGCTTATCAATGTATGCGAGGAATTCAATATCGATATTACTACTGTTGCCCTTAACGGCGGCGAAGATTACGAACTGTTGTTCACCATCAAACAGGCGGATTACGACAAGCTAAAAGGCAACCCTAACTTTACAGTTATTGGCCACATGACGGAAGAAAGTGCCGGCATTAACCTTGTTACCCGTGCCAATACCCAAATCCCTCTTAAAGCAAGGGGATGGAATGCGCTTTCTACCGACGAAGATGCACAACAATAATTAGCTTTGAACTGCACAATACATAAACCTTCGGCAAAACCGGAGGTTTTTTAGTTATTAGCCTCACATTCTACCTACAATATTACCCTAAAGTCAATTTTGTATAATTTAACACAGGGTTCGTATAAAAACACTTGACAGGAACGTTTTAAATGGAGTACCTTACGCTCTTGGTTAAATTTCCTACAGTTCCGCTCCATGAAAATTAAAAAGATCCTTAAACGAACATTAATCGCTTTTACCTCAATAATCGTTTTGCTGCTTATCGTAATCGCTATAGCTCTTAACTTTGTATTTACTCCCGAAAGGATTACCCCTACCGTAACCGATTTGCTGAATGAGAACCTGAATGCAAAGGTTTCCTGCGAAAGCATTGAGCTTACATTCTTCTCTTCTTTTCCTCAGTTTGGCGTAAAACTTAAAAACGGCAGCGTGGTTAGCATTCCTGCTACCGGAAAAAAGAACGATACACTGGCACAGTTTGCACAATGCAGGGCTTCATTTAATGTTGATAAGCTTTGGCGCAAGCACGACCTTGTTATAACCAATCTTACTCTTACTGAGCCTAAAGTAAGAGCCATAATCAGCGAAAAAGGAAATGCGAACTGGAATATTGTTAAGGAAACAAAGAAAGACACCATTACCGTTAAGGACAGTACTGAGTTTAAGATCAATTCTATCCTTATCAAAAAGCTGAACATTGAAAACGCTAAAATTACCTATCGTGATTTTGCCACCAAAACCCGTGCTAAAATAGACAGCCTGAACGTAACGCTTAAAGCTGCTAATACCGACGACAAACTGGTATTAAATACGGAAGCTTCAGGAAAGAGAATAAGCTATTCGCAGGATGGCTACCGCTTTTTACGCAGGCTCAAGGCCGAATTCCAAACCGACATTCATTACGACAAAAAGAACCATAAAATTGATTTGAAGAAAGTTTGTTTAAGTACAGATACTGCGAAACAAGCTTTTCAGGTTAATCCTTCAGGGAAGGTAATAAAGCATTTAGTTGGAATTTGTATCTACAAGGA
>QFQM01000744.1 GCA_003243255.1 Flavobacterium psychrophilum
CATTACGGGATTTGATTTCCTTTACTCTATTAACCTTGTCTTCAGGTAATAAATCTCCGTAGGCACTGTCAATGCCCAACTGTCCCGAAACAAACTGAACAACGGTATTTTTATCACCACTCAACATTGTGGTTTTTACACCCATTTTACGCAGCTTTTCAATTGCTGCTTTTGCATCTACCTTAATGCTGTCCGAAATGGTTAAATATCCTACAAACTTTCTATCATAAGCAACAGCTATTACCGTGTAAACGATGTTTGCGGTATCTGCATCATGGCTGATGTTGAATTTATCGAGCAATTTGAAATTACCTACTAAAAGCTCTTTACCGTTAACGGTGGCTTTTAATCCGTGTCCTGCTATTTCTTCAACATTTGCTAAATTTACGTCGGCATCTACCTCTCCCCAATAATTGTGGATTGCCGTTGCAACAGGGTGTGTACTTTGACTTTCCAATACGTTGACGAGGTTGAGAATTTCGTCTTTATTGAATTCTGGTTTGATAAAGACTTCCTGTACTTTGAAAACACCTTCGGTGAGGGTTCCCGTTTTATCCATCACTACATTTTCTACTTTGGCAAGAATATCAAGGAAATTAGACCCTTTAAGCAGAATACCATTTCGACTTGCGGCCCCAATACCACCAAAATAACCCAGAGGGATGGAGATTACCAAAGCGCAAGGACAAGAGATAACAAGGAATACCAATGCTCTATACAACCATTCACTGAATACATAATTATCTACGAAAAGTGCGGGAAGTAAGGTAATAGCAATAGACAGATATACGACTATCGGCGTATAAATTTTGGAAAATTTACGGATAAACAACTCCGTTGGTGCTTTTTGTGATGTAGCATCCTGAACCAGTTCCAAAATTCTGCTCAACTTACTATCCGAATAATCGGTTGTTACCTTTATTTGGCTTACGGTGTTGAGGTTAATCATACCTGCCAATACAGTTTCACCTTTACTTTTTGTATCAGGTTTGCTTTCTCCTGTAAGGGCTGCTGTATTGAAAGAGGCGGTTTCTGAAATTAACTCCCCGTCCAATCCTAATTTTTCGCCCGGCTTTAATTGAATAACATCACCTATGTAGGCATCTTCAGCTTTTACAACAATAGGCTTACCTGCTCTGATAACCGTTACCTCATCAGGGCGTTGGTCTAACAGGGCTTTAATATTACCTTTTGCTCTTGATACTGCAATAGTCTGAAAGACTTCGCCTACGGAGTAGAACAGCATTACAGCTACTGC
>QFQM01000745.1 GCA_003243255.1 Flavobacterium psychrophilum
ACCACCGCTTCAACGTAGAACGGTGGGTGGCCGCGAAAGCCGTTCTGCATCTCTGCAATGCCTGCCGCAAGGATGGCCTTGGCCTTCCCCTGGTTGCGATAGGGCTCTGGAACGGCGTATCCCGCAGCAAAGTTGGGATGTCCTTCGAACATCCCGTTGATGACGAAGCTCACGAACGCCGTCACCGTCTTGCCGTCCAAATGGACGTAGGTGAATCGTGTCTTTCCTTGGGCCTGATCCACGTGCAGGTAGATGGTGGGATCGACACGTCCACGCTCCAGGCGGAGCTTCCCAGCGGACAGGGCTTCTTGAAAGGACACGAGGGCAGCGGTGGGATCGGTCATGCCGGGCATGGCGGCTTTCATCCGTGAGTGGGCAAGTCTGCTCATCCTCGCCCCTCCAAGCTCATCCCTCAAGTCACTCGCTCGCCTCGATCCTCAACCGGGCAGTGGCCTCTTCATTGGGATCCTGGCTCCGCTTGCCCCTCCCGCAAGGGCAGGCCTCCTCCACGGTGTTCCGGCCCTTCGCTGCGCGCCTGACGGTGCTCGCTCCCGGGTGCTGGAGTAGCTGATCGCTTCGCCCATCGGTTCCCAGAGGCGCATCCCGCGCCGGTGGAGAAAGCAGATGAAGCGAGCGAACGACATCCGGGCCCAGTATCAGCTGACGATGGACGAGGAGGGCATCCTCCTAGCCGCCTCGCAAATCCTGGAGCGCCGCCTGCAGCGCCAAGGCGCCATCACCGACCCCAGCGACGCCGCCGACTTCCTCAAGCCCGCTGCGCCAGCCTGCCGCACGAGGTGTTCGGTGTGGTCTTCCTCGATACCCGCCACCGCATCATCGCCACCGAGCATCTCTTCCAGGGCACCATCGACGGTTGCGAAGTCCATCCACGCATCGTGGCCAAGCAGGCCCTCGACCACAACGCTGCCGCGGTCATCTTCTTTCACAACCATCCCAGCGGAAACCCAGAGCCCAGCGCGGCCGACCGCGCCCTGACGGCCCGCCTGAAGCAGTCGCTGGCACTGCTGGACGTTCGAGTGCTGGACCACCTGGTGGTTGCGGGAACCTCGCACGTGTCGATGGCCGCACGGGGGTGGGTGTGACCACCCCTTGCCAACTCACCGATTCCGGGTATCGGTAGAGGGATGGTCCACGTCGGGCCACTCACCCCTACTCACCATTCCTAACAAGGAGCCGATACCCATGAATCGCAAGTCCATCCTCCGTTCCATCCTTCCCATCGCCTTGGTCGCTCT
>QFQM01000746.1 GCA_003243255.1 Flavobacterium psychrophilum
GATTATTTACATCGAGATTGAAGTCATTGCCGGATAAAACATAATACAACTGTGGTGATGAAAGCCTTGCCATAGCCACTTTAGCAGATGCTATCTGGCCTTCCAGTTGTTCCATCACATCATTTAAGTAGGCATTTAAAAACGGATTGATCAATACCTCGCATTCTTTAGCCGCTTCTGTCCTGAACAGCGTAAAAAGGCTGTCATAATCTGCCTGCATCAGTTCTATGACGTGTGGCAACGTGCAAAATTCTCCGTCCTTATATTTCTTCAGATACCATATCACAGCCGTCAGGAAATTAATTGGCGATTCCACGAAAAAATCGCCCTGACGCTTTATCCACTCTCTATTTAATCCCATTAAAATGGTGCGGGCTGATTCCGCAGCATCAGTAATATCGGTCATGGCTGATGGCTCCAAAGGATTGCACCGATGGCTTCTTGTTAAGTCGTCAAAATTGATCACAAAAAATCGCGGAGGCTTGGCGTACCTGTGCTTGTTTTTCAACCAGGAATTGTAGGCAATCCTTGAAAGATCATCGAACTTAAAGTCGTACACAAACATGGTAAACCCCTTACGGATATGTTGGGTAATGACGTGCCTGATTACGAAATAGGATTTACCTGCACCGGGAGTACCTAATACCATTATCGCCCTGAAAGGATTAATGATATTTATCCAGCTATTGCGAACCTTGTTTTTAAGGCGGTAGCGTGCCGGCAGGTTGATGGAAAATTCATTTTCCAGTAAACGTTCTTCCTGCGGAAACGTCTCGTTTTCCTTGTTAAAAATATCCTTGTTGTTGAACTTGCTTTTAATGATCCGGGAAAGCAATGTGCCTCCAGAAAGTATCAGTAAAAAACCTATTGCGGTAATGCTTATATAAACAATTGTCTTCTCCTGTGCAGGCAATTGAAGCATCATGGAAAGATAGCTGGCAAAATAGAGCAACAGCCCCGTTATGAGGTAGGCGAAAGCTGTTTTATAATTCAGTTTCTCATCCTTTCGGCCTTTGGCTCCGAGCAACGAAATCGCCAGAAAGCCTAAAGCAATCAGCTTGCTTTTAACAAAGTTGCTGAAGATACCTGTTCGGTAAATATTACCTAAAATGCGGTCGCTGAAAGTGCTGCTCAACTCCCATTCCTGAAAGGCAGCATAGCAATAATAATAGAAGTTTATCACTAAAATAACGATACTGATCAACCTGGTCATGTCCAGAATTTTCCTCAGCGCCTGTTCGTTCTCACCTGTCTGT
>QFQM01000165.1 GCA_003243255.1 Flavobacterium psychrophilum
GAATGAGATTAAAGCCAGAAAAGGGGAGTATTTACCTTTTGTAGGCTTACAAGGTGGTGCCGGGCTTGAGAAAGTGGGTAAATATACCAGAAACGGTGCAACAGAATCTAACTTAGAGATTTTGCCGGGTAAAGAGAATCCCGAGCCGTTACCTGATTATATGGTTGGTGCTTATGCTAACTGGGAGCTGGATATTTGGGGTAAACTGCGCAACGCTAAAAAAGCTGCGGTTAACAGATACCTTTCTTCGGTTGAAGGTAAAAATTTCATGGTTACGAACCTGATTTCGGAAATCTCGAATTCTTATTATGAGTTATTGGCCCTTGATAATCAGCTTGACCTTGTTAAGAAGAATATCGAGTTGCAAACCAACGCTCTTGAGATCGTGAAAATTCAGAAGGAGTCGGCTCGTGTAACAGAACTTGCGGTTAGAAGATTCCAGGCACAGCTGCTTAATACACAAACGCTTCAGTACAACATCCAGCAAAGGATTACTGAGACAGAAAACAGGATCAATTTCCTTGTGGGAAGGTTCCCTCAGCATGTAGAAAGAAGCTCAACCGGATTTAATGATCTTGTGCCTACACAGGTGCATTCAGGTATTCCTTCGCAATTGCTTGCTAACCGTCCGGACATCCGTCAGGCAGAGCAGGATCTTGCGGCAGCTAAACTTGATGTTAAAGTAGCAAAGGCAAGATTTTATCCTCAGGTAGGTATTACTGCCGGTATAGGTTATCAGGCGTTTGACGCAAGCTATCTTATAAAACCAAAATCGTTGCTTTATTCGGTAGCAGGAGACCTTGCAGCGCCTTTAATCAATAGGAATGCAATTAAGGCGGCTTATTATTCATCAAACTCTAAGCAGGTACAGGCAGTATACAATTATGAGCGTACAATTTTGAACGCCTACATTGAAGTAGCTAACCAGGTTGCTAAAATTGCGAATACTGAAAAAGCTTTTAACCTAAAATCGAAACAGGTTGATGCACTTAATCAGTCGATAGATATTTCTAACGACCTGTTTATGTCGACAAGGGCTGATTATATGGAAGTGTTAATGACACAACGCGATGCACTTGAAGCAAAATTTGATCTTATTGAGACCAAGCTTCAGCAAATGAATGCCACTGTGAATATTTACCGTGCTCTTGGTGGAGGATGGGAATAATTGTGAGATAAAAAGAAAATAGATTGATTGGTTGGTAAAAGCCTCTAAACTCTTCGGAGTTTTAGGGGCTTTTTAATTTTGTAGTTTTAATATAATTTTTAGTAAGTATTGTAATAATTTTAAGATAGTAACCTCTTTTGTAGCTGTACATTTGATTATTAATTTAAATAATAGTCAAAATTTTATGAGACAAGCGATGCGTTTTCCATTTTATGCAAAATTTGCATTGGTATTGTTTAGCCTTATCGCTATAACTTTTATTCTGTATATAGGTCAGTCAGTGATCATGCCTCTGCTGATGGCGCTATTGTTTGCCATACTTTTAAGGCCCGTTTCTAATTTTTTCGAAAGAAAGTTACGATTCCCACATGTAGTCGCGGCATTACTTACAGTTGCATTGTTTGTATTACTATTTGCAATACTGTTTTATTTTATATCGGTACAGGTACTTGATATGACCGAAGACTGGAACAGAATGAAATCCAATCTGAACCAGCACTATATAAACCTGCAGGCCTATGTTAAGGATACTTTCGGTTTTAGCAGGAAAGAACAGGAAGAGTTATTAAATAAAGCTGCAGACAGTTCTTTAGACTCGGGAAAACAAATGCTGGGTACTACCTTGTCTTCATTTACAGATTCTGTTATGAATCTTATTCTTATTCCTGTTTACATATTCCTGATATTATTGTACCGAACACATTTTATAAAATTTTTGTGTAAGCTGTTCGATAAGCGTCACCATGAGGTACTTGAAGATATTATGAGTACCATAAAGGTATCGGTACAGAGCTATATCGTAGGGCTTATGATCGAGTTTGTAATAGTATCAGTATTAACAGCTTTAGGGCTTATGATTATTGGCGTTAAGTATTTTATACTGTTAGGCCTGATAACAGGGCTGCTGAATCTGATTCCATATATAGGTATATTGATTGCCGGAATACTTACCATAATTGCTTCACTTACCGGGACCACTGATCTTTCAATCATAGCAGGAATAATTATAGTGAATGTTATTGTACAGTTGCTGGATAATAATCTTCTGGTACCTATGATTGTAAGTTCTAAAGTGGAGATCAATGCTATTGCATCTATAGTAGGTATCATTGTAGGAGGCCTGTTAGGAGGTATTACAGGTATGTTCCTTGCTATACCACTCATGGCTATCCTTAAAGTTATTTTTGACAGGATTGATGAACTCAAGCCCTGGGGGTATCTGCTCAGTAACGATTTGCCCAAGTCGTTTGTATTCAGAAAGAAGAAAGAGGCTGCGCCCATACCTGAACCGGAATCTTAAAATAGAGCATTATGGAACTGCATACCCAGATAATATGGTTGTTTATACTTGCTATCCCTATAGCCTGCGTTGCCTGGACTGTTACGCACGAGGAAGTATTCAGGGAGCCGAGAGAATATTGCGTTAAATGTTCTAAAGAAGGCAAGACAATAGTCAAACGGAAATTCTTTTACCTGTTTACCTGCGAGTACTGTTTTAGCCATTATGTGACGCTATTTTTTCTGATAATTTCCGGTTACCAGCTTTTACTGACGGGATGGAAAGGTTATTTAATTGCAGGTTTTGCCCTTGTATTTGTTGCCAACGCCTATATGAGCGTGTTTGCATTGCTACGCCAGGCAATAAAAAAAGAAAAAACCGAGATTATGGTTATGGAAAAAGAGGTTGAAAATAAAGAAACTACTGATAGTAAATAATCACAAAGTGTTCAGGTTTCTAAACTGAGAAATCTTCAAGTTTTTTCCTGTTTGGGATTATTATTTTTTTACCTGAAAGCTCTATAATTCCTGATTTATTGAATTCTGAAAGTATCCTGATACAGCTTTCAGTTGCGGTACCAACCATGCTTGCAATTTCTTCCCTTGA
This sequence comes from Flavobacterium psychrophilum, assembly GCA_003243255.1. The sequence continues at coordinate 3,054 of QFQM01000165.1, forward strand.
TAATTTTACATTAAGGCTTTTATCCGGATTTGTGCCAAAGGTGTCATACAGGTAAATCAATGTTTCGGCCAGACGCTGCTTTACAGGCTTTTGTGCCATGGCTACCAAATGGTCATCGGCTTCTTTTAAGTCGCCGCAAATTGTTTTCAACACATTCATCGAAAACTTGTTGTTTTGGTTAAAGAAGCGCATTACCTCATTTTTTGGGATAAAACATACTTCCATGTCTTCAAGAGCAACGGCGCTAAGGTTTACAGGCTCATCGCTTATCATAGATCTTTGGCCCAGTAATTCGCCTTTTGTAATAAGCTTTACTATCTGCTCATTACCGTTTGCGCTTAATTTTGTCATTTTACAGATACCGTCTTTTATACAAAAGATACCGTTAACATTTTCTCCTTCAGAGAAAATAGGTTCACCTTTTTTGATCGTATAAGACGATTTGCAATCAGCTATCCTGAGTATCTCATCTTTATTCAGTGCCTTTAGAGAACTGAATTCCCGTACTATGCATTGTTCACATTTACTCATTGCTAAAAAATGTAGTATAATTTTACTGTAAAGGTATTAAAATTTAATACGTGTCATATACGAAAATTATTACTGAAATAAATAATTTATTAGTCCGTTATATCTTTAGTCAACAACCAACCTACTATATTATGCTAAAAAAAATCTTAGCCTGCGTGTTTATTCTTGCAGGATTCTTAAATGTAAGTGCTCAGAATATCACAGCTAAAATTATTGATTCCGTAACCTCTGAAAGTCTTTCACATGCCAGTATTGTAATTAATGATACCGAAAATCTGGTAAGCAATGCCGATGGCTATTTTACCATTGCTGATAAATATACTGATGATGCTTTGATGAATATTTCTTTTCTGGGCTATAAAAGTATGTTACTTACTTTAGGTGAACTCAAAAAAAACAATCTGACTGTCAGGCTTCAACCGGGAATCTTTGAATTGGAAACAGTATATGTTTCTAATACTAAAATTAATGCTGACAGCATAATGGCTTCTGTTAAAAGGAATTTATCTAAAAATTACAAATTTGCATCGAAGCCCAATGAAAAAAAGATTTTTTACAGGGAAGGTTTGGCTTTTAAGCCTATTAAACTTAAAGCAGAAATGACAGGTGCAGAGGGCTATACCAAAAAGCAAATTAATGAAGCTAATACGGAACTGAAAGCATTTACTGCCCAACTGGTATCACATCCTCCACAGGAGTTTATGGATATGCTGACTAATTATTATACCGGTACTAAAATATATAAAGAAAAACCCATACCAGCCACAAAGTTTGAGGTTATTAAAGCAGTACAACTAAAAGACAAAAGCCGCGCAATAGATCTTAATGATATGGAAAAAATGGCTTCAGGTATACTGTTCAGACACCTGGACAATAATAAATATTATAGAATCAAAAGCGGTTTATTAGGTACCAGGGACACTGTTGTTGCAAACGGTGCTTTTTACGAAAGTAAAAAATATCAAATAGACAAAAATAAAGTCAATATAGCCAGCAGAAAGGTTTCCTCTTTTATTTCAACAAGCACTTTACAAAGCTATAAGCTTGATTTTGTAATTAAGCAGGAACTTTATGAATATAGTTATGCAGGGACTACACAGGCCACAAATAACGAATCAGTATTTATAATAAAATTCAGGCCAAAAAAACGAAAAGGGAAATATGCGGGAACTTTGTTTATTTCTGAAAAAGATTATGCTGTATTAAGGACAGATTATACATTGGGAGAAGGCAAGACCCTTAGTGGTGTAAACCTGAAATTTCTTTTTGGGGTTAAGCAATCTGAAAATGTGAGTAAGGGAACTTTGATCTTTAAAGAGGCAAAAACAGGGGAGGGTTATCGTTTGCAATACAGTTCTATAGAAGAAGGTCAGTATGTGTATGTGAACCGCCCATTAAAATTTTTAGAGATAGCCGATGACGATAAGCATTATGTCGCTTTTGACTTGAAAGTAGAAGCCAACATTGCCGAAAAGAAAGAATGTTTTATAATATCTGATTCTGAAATATCACAATCAGATTTTGATAACATAAAATATAAGGAGTTTGATTATATCGAGATTGATCACTATAATCCTGATATATGGAAAGAGTACAGTATTTTAGAGCCACTTGAAGAAATGAAAAACTTTAAAACCATAGAATAACAAAAAGTTCCAAATTACTAATTTGGAACTTTTTGTTTATATACTACTTATCAGGATATAATTTTAAATTGTTTGGATATTTAATCTATCAGATGATAAATATCATATTTTTTTATTTAACGGATACGCAATTTTGCTACAGGTAAATGAGCAAAAAATATGGAGACACAACATTGTTTTCATTGCGGATTAGACGTCATAAAAAAAGAGGAGATCATTTTTGATGATAAGTCGTTTTGTTGTAACGGCTGTAAAACCGTATATGAAATTTTCAGCCTTAACGGGCTAACCGATTATTACAAATTTGAAAACAATCCCGGAGCAACCCCGCTTGACATCAATGGGAGGTATGATTTTCTTGATAATGATGATATTGTAAAAAGACTGCTTGAGTTTGAAGAAGCTGGTACGGCAATAGTATCATTATACATTCCGCACATACATTGTAGTTCTTGTATCTGGATACTTGAAAATCTTAACCGACTGAACGGTCACATACGTAATTCGCAGGTTAATTTCCATGATAAGAAAGTACGTATTGTTTATAACCCTGATGATATTTCGCTAAAACAGATTGTAGAGCTGTTATGTAAGATAGGTTATGAACCCTACATAAGCCTTGAAAATTATGAGGCTACCAAAAAAAAGGTAGACCGTGACCTGATCTATAAATTAGGGGTGGCCTTTTTTTGTTTCGGCAACGTAATGCTGCTTTCTTTTCCTGAGTATTTTGAAGTTGAGGAATACTGGCTGGATAACTACAGGGGGTTTTTTAGATGGCTGATTTTTGCATTATCACTTCCTTCCTTCTTTTATGCTGCAAGTGGCTATTACATTTCTGCATGGAAGAGTCTTCGCTCACGTATGCTTAATATAGATGTGCCAATTGCCCTTGGCCTTGTGGTAATGTTTGTTCGCAGTACAGTTGACATTGTCTTTGATTTGGGACAGGGCTTTTTTGATTCCCTTACCGGACTTGTGTTCTTTATGCTGTTAGGTAAGCTGTTCCAGCAGAAAACCTATAATTTTCTGTCGTTTGAGCGTGATTTTAAATCATATTTTCCAATTGCGGTAACCAAAATACTGCCCGGCGGACAGGAAATATCTGTTCCGGTATACGATGTTGCCAAAGGTGACAGGTTACTGATTCGTAATCAGGAACTGATTCCGGTAGACGGGATACTTATGAGTAAAAGCACGGCTATAGACTACAGTTTTGTTACCGGAGAAGAAGCCCTTATAGAAAAGCAATCGGGTGATAAACTTTTTGCCGGTGGAAGGCAGATGAAAGAAGTAATTGAGATGGAGGTGCTTAGCTCGGTCTCTCAGAGCTACCTTACCCAGTTGTGGAGCAATGACGTCTTTACAAAAAAAGATGCCAGGAATTATAAGACCCTTACCGATACCATAAGCCGTTATTTCACGCCTATACTATTGCTTATTGCTGTTATATCTTTTTCAATCTGGATTTTTATTGATGTTACCACAGCATTCAATGTGTTTACTGCTGTGCTTATAGTAGCTTGTCCATGTGCCCTTGCGCTCAGTGCACCTTTTACATTGGGTAATGTGCTGCGAATAATGGGTAAGAAAAAGCTGTACCTGAAAAATGCTACTGTGATAGAACAGATGGCGAAGGTAGATACCATTGTATTCGACAAGACCGGTACTATAACTACGAACAAGAAATCTGAAATTTATTTTGAAGGTGAAGAACCGGATCACAAGCAGTCTGCTTTTATTAAATCGCTGCTACGGGCTTCAAACCATCCTTTGAGCCGAAGATTGTATGATCATTTGCCTCAGGCGAATTTATTGCCTGTTGAAGACTTCAGGGAAGTTACTGGACAAGGGATTGAAGGTATGGTGAATGGCTTCTTCATCAGGATTGGTTCGGCTGCTTTTGTAGGTAATGAGGCTGAAATCTCTTCACAGACTTTAGTATACATTTCTTTAAACAGAAACTGCATCGGGCGTTATGTGTTTACCAATAGTTACCGCAGCGGACTATCGAATCTATTTTACCAGCTTAAAGATAAATACAATCTCAAGGTACTGTCGGGAGACAATGAAGGGGAGAGGCTTGCCCTGTCAAAACTGCTTCCTCCTGACACCCAGCTCGTTTTTAATCAAAAGCCTGAACAAAAGCTTCAGTTTATTGAAGGCCTTCAAAAACAGGGACATAATGTAATGATGATAGGGGATGGCCTTAACGATGCCGGGGCATTGGCGCAAAGTAATGTGGGTATAGCTATATCAGAAAATGTAAATGTGTTTTCACCGGCATGCGATGGTATACTCGACGCTTCACAATTTACTAAGATCAGTTATTTTATGAAACTGTCTAAGAATACCATCAGGACAATCAAAATGAGCTTTACGCTTTCACTGCTTTATAATGTTGTAGGACTGTCGTTTGCGGTAACAGGAAAACTATTGCCATTAACAGCAGCGATCATAATGCCGCTTAGCACCATAACCATTATAAGTTTTGTGACAGTAATGAGTAATTACTATGCAAAAAGGCAGTAAAAATATCAATAATAATGGCTGTTCATGACAAATATCATGTTTTAAGAAACCTAGCTACAATAGCTTTGTTAACATAAATTTAAGAGGTATGAGCGTAATCTATTTATTAATCTCCATCAGTATCGTGGTTGCTGTCTCGTTTTTTTTAGCCTTTGTAAAAGCGGTAAAAAGTGGGCAATATGACGACGATTACACCCCATCCGTCCGGATGCTTTTTGATGATGAACTGAAGAAAAACCAAAGCAAAAACGATAACTCAAATTAACTATGGAAGTGCAACAATTTTATTATGACAATAAGATAGTCAAAAAGTTCCTCTATGCCTGTATTGTGTTTGGCGTAGTAGGAATGCTTGTAGGGCTTTTAATAGCCTCAATGTATATGTTTCCCAACCTTACCGAAGGTATTTCGTGGCTAAGCTACGGTAGGTTAAGGCCATTGCATACCAATGCGGTAATCTTTGCCTTTGTAGGTAATGCCACCTTTGCAGGGGTATATTACTCTATGCAAAGACTGCTCAAGACCAGGATGTACAGTGACCTGCTAAGTAACATAAACTTTTGGGGCTGGCAGCTCATCATAGTGGCAGCAGCGATTTCACTTCCATTAGGTTACACATCTTCAAAAGAATATGCCGAGCTCGAATGGCCTATAGATATTGCAATAGCTGTTGTATGGGTTGTATTTGGTATCAATATGATTGGTACAATCCTGAGAAGGAGAGAACGCCACCTGTATGTAGCGATCTGGTTCTATCTGGCAACCTTTATTACAGTAGCGGTATTGCACATCTTTAACAGCCTTGCACTTCCTGTAGGAGCCATGAAAAGCTATTCTGCTTATGCGGGTGTTCAGGATGCCCTGGTACAATGGTGGTACGGACATAATGCTGTGGCATTCTTCCTTACAACTCCTTTTCTGGGGCTTATGTATTACTTTTTGCCTAAAGCGGCTAACAGGCCGGTATATTCATACAGATTATCAATCATTCACTTCTGGTCACTAATTTTCATATATATATGGGCAGGTCCACACCATTTGCTATACTCAGCCCTGCCTGACTGGGCGCAAAACTTAGGGGTGGTATTCTCAATTATGCTTATTGCTCCGTCATGGGGTGGTATGATAAACGGATTACTTACCCTAAGGGGTGCCTGGGACAAAGTGCGTACCGATCCTGTTCTTAAATTCTTTGTGGTGGCTATTACAGGCTACGGTATGGCAACGTTTGAAGGGCCTATGCTTTCACTTAAAAATGTAAATGCCATTGCCCACTTTACCGACTGGATCGTTGCTCACGTACACGTTGGTGCGCTTGCATGGAACGGTTTCCTAACCTTTGCCCTTATCTATTGGCTGGTGCCAAGAATGACCAAAACAAAATTATACTCTGTTAAGCTTGCCAACTTCCATTTCTGGATAGGTACACTGGGTATTATACTATATGCATTGCCACTATATGTTGCCGGATTTACACAGGCTTCTATGTGGAAACAGTTTAACCCTGATGGAACCCTGAAATATGGAAACTTCCTGGAGACTGTAAAAGAGATCATGCCAATGTACTGGATGAGAGCTATTGGTGGTACATTGTTCGTAATAGGCATGCTGGTACTGGTATATAACATCATTAAAACGATAAGACAGGGCCAGACCATTAAAGACGAAGCTGCCGAAGCACCTGCACTGGAAAGAATTACAACCAAAAGGATGAAAGGGGAGAAATTCCACCCTTGGCTGGAAAGAAGGCCAATTCAGCTTGCATTGCTTGCTACTGTAGCTATCCTGATTGGTGGTGTTATACAGATTGTGCCTACCATTATGGTTAAATCTAACATACCAACCATCAGTACTGTTAAACCATATACACCGCTGGAACTTCAGGGACGTGACCTTTATATCCGAGAAGGTTGTGTTGGCTGCCACTCGCAGATGATACGCCCGTTCAGGTCTGAAGTTGAACGCTATGGTGAATATTCTAAATCAGGGGAGTATGTATATGACCATCCATTCCTGTGGGGTTCTAAACGTACCGGCCCGGATCTGATGAGGGTTGGAGGTAAGTATAGCGATAACTG
>QFQM01000747.1 GCA_003243255.1 Flavobacterium psychrophilum
ACAAAATTGGACAACAAGTTTTCTTTTGCCAGCTTGTGCCACTCGTCACCAGCGTCAAAGAAGCCACCGTCCGAGGGAACCTTGATGAAGAACTGAGGCAGTTTGACGGCCTGCACAGACTGCTCGAACATAGGTTTTATCTTGTGTTCGTTCATGTGCGCTTTCAACTCTTCAGGCGAGCTATCGCCTGTGGCATCTTTAGCCTGTTGTTCAAATTGTTTGGCTTGCTCCACGGCTTGGGCCTTGATAGCTTCCACCCCAGCAATCACAGCATTGCCAGTTGTAGCCTCTGTTCCAGCAATCCCAGCACTCTGCTCACCTTCTGCGGCATGAGTAGCTTGCTGGACTGCTTGCGCTTCCCAGTTCGGATTGAGCTTGCTCGTTTCCACTTCAAGAGCGTCGCCAGAATCACCAGACGGTTGCGCTGGTGTCGGGTCGGTTGGCACCGGCAAAGGAAGGCTCTGCTGATCGGCCTGCGGGGCTGGATCGACCGGAATAGACGACAGATCGACTTCCCGATAGTCACGCTTGGAAAAGCCTGCCTTGTTCAGCCCAGCGACGACCTGGTTCAGCGTGCTCTGGAACTGGCTAGAAGACGTGAAGACATAGCTCAGGTTGAGCAATTCCACACTGTGCTTGCGCGTGTAGGGCATGCGCAAAACACGGCCCAAAATCTGGGTGACATCAACAACCGAAGACTTGTTTGCCAGCGTTGCCAACACATAGGCAAACGGGCAGTCCCAACCTTCCTTCAACGCATTGACGGTGATGATGTATCGCACCTCACATGTGCGACTGAGCAGATCAACGCCCTTCAGTTCGTTCACATTGGCCGTTTTGATAGCTATGTGTTCGGGAGGAATGTTGAGATCAACAAGAATCTCACGCACCTTCTCAAAGGTGGTCGTATCGTCTTTGGTCTTCGGTTCAGCCTGGAACAGCACGATAGGCCGAATGTAGCCACCGCCATTAGCTTCTGCTTTCTTGGCGAACTCTTCCAGTTGGCGGCGCATGTTCAGCGCGGCCATGATCACGTCTTCCTGACTGCGCTGATTGGCAACAATCACCGGCAGCTTCACCATGTTCTGCTTCTTGAGCCGAAGGGCATCAACGTAGCTGATGATGTTGCTGTTGTCGCGCGGCGTAGCAGTCAGATCAAAAATGAAGCTAGGGTTGAGGTTGCGAAGCATGTCAACCGACAACGTGCTTTCGGCATTGTGGCTCTCGTCTACAACCACGATAGGCTTCAAACTGC
>QFQM01000748.1 GCA_003243255.1 Flavobacterium psychrophilum
GTGGAGCTGGCGCAGTCCAGCAGCCGCGCCGACCGCTTCCAGTACCAGGTAGCGACCTGATGGAGACCCGCATGAACGACCTTGATCCGAACATCGCCGCGCGCCAGCGCTGGATGGGCGTGCTGGCCCGCGCCGGCGACGCCCTCGATGCCCACGAGGCGGCGCTGAAAGACAGCGCCTATCAGCTGATCCGCGCCCCGGAGGTAGGCATGACCCTGGTGCGCGGGCGCATGGGCGGCACCGGCAGCGCCTTCAACCTCGGCGAGATGACCGTGACCCGCTGCGTGGTGCGCCTGGCCGACGGCCGTACTGGCTACAGCTACCTGGCTGGTCGCGACAAGCGTCGCGCCGAACTGGCCGCCCTGGCCGACGCCCATCTGCAGGGCAGTGACCAGGCGCGCTGGCTCAGTGACCTGATCGAGCCCCTGGCCCGCCAGCAGCGCGAACAGCGCCTGGCCCGGGCCGCACAGACTGCCACCACCCAGGTGGAGTTCTTCACCCTGGTCAGAGGAGAGGATTGATGACTACGCCGCACAGCTCGCACTGGCTGCAACCGGCTTTCGACGACCCGGTGCTCGACGCTCAGGTCAGCTTCCGCGCTGCTCTCGCAGCCCTGGCCGAACCCGGCCTGGCCCAGCCGATGGCGCGCGCCCACACCCTGGGCGATCTGACGCCGGCCACTTATGGCCTGTGTCTGGCCTTTCTCGACAGCGACACGCCGTTATGGCTGGCGCCGCGCTTCGATACGCCGTTGATTCGCGCCAACCTGGCCTTCCACTGCGGCTGCCCGATTGTCGCCGAGCGTGAGATCGCTTTGTTCGCCCTGCTTGATGAGGGCGAGTTGAGCGATCTGTCGGACTTCGACAATGGCAGCGAACGCTACCCGGACCAGTCCTGCACGCTGCTGATCCAGCTCGACGATCTGCGCGACGGCGTCCCCCTGCGCTGGCGCGGGCCGGGGATCAAGGACGTGCGTGGCGTCAACTTGCCGCTGCCAGCCTCGTTCTGGCAGCAGCGTCAGGCGCGCAGCGCCTTTCCCCGTGGCCTGGATTGCTTTTTTGCCGCTGGTGGCGAAGTCATCGGCCTGCCGCGCAGCACCCGCGTGCTGATCGAAACCGAGGAGGTTGCCTGATGTATGTCGCCGTCAAGGGTGGCGAACGCGCCATCGACAACGCCCATCAACTGCTGGCCAATCTTCGCCGTGGCGATACCGCCGTCGCCGAACTGGGTGTGCAGCAGGTGCGCCAGCAACT
>QFQM01000749.1 GCA_003243255.1 Flavobacterium psychrophilum
GTCCACCGCCAAGACGGCCCAGGTCGGCGCTCTCAAGATCGAGGAAGTGCGGCTCAAGCGCGCACTGAACTGATCGATTCGCCAAACCATCCACCCATCACTCACGGAGCAGCAGGCCTTGTCCTCTTCCCAGAACTGGTCCCTGCTGCAATGGCAGGAGAACGAGGCCACGCAGGCAGCGCTGTGGCGCGCGGACAGCACCATGACCGCACCGCGCCGCATCGTCATCGCTGATGACAGCCTGGCCGCCGACAGCGCCTACCGCCTGGCCTGCGAAGGCCAGGCCATGCTGTGGCGCGGCGATTTCCAGAATGCCCGGCAGTTGCTGTCGGCCCTGGGCCGCCGCCTCGACAAGCCCGCACGTGAGACTTCCGCCAAGGCGCGCCAGCGCCGCGCCGGCAAGGAAGACGCCAAGCCGGTCTTTCCCCACGCCTTCCACCTGCACCGCCAGGCACTGGCGCAGCGTGCGCGCATCCTGTCCAGCGTGATGATCGAGCTCGATACCCGCTGGCACTGTGCCCTGCGCCGCGCACCGGACTGGAGCGAAGCCTGTCGCGAAGCCTGGGGCGAGATTCCCGCCGACCAGGGTGCGCACAGCGTGATCGTTCCCCTGCGTGAACTGCTGGGTGCCCTGGGCGCACATGAATGGCGCAAGAAGGGCGTGGCCCTGGCCGTGCCGGGCATGCCGGAGTTCAGCATTCACCCGCACTACGGTGTGTTCTCCCCGGTGCGCGGCGAGTACCTGGATCTGGTGGCCCAGGCGCCCCTGCCCGCCGTGGCCCAGCAGGCCGACGCCGCCGTCTGGGATATCGGCACGGGCACGGGCGTGCTTTCCGCTCTCTTGCTGCACCGTGGCGTGCGGCAGGTGGTGGCCACCGACCTGAGCGATCGGGCACTGGCCTGCGCGCAGGACAACCTGCAGCGGCTGGGTCTGGCGCAGCGCGTGAGCCTGCGCAAGGCGGACCTGTTCCCTGAAGGCCGGACCGCCTTGGCGGTCTGCAATCCGCCGTGGCTGCCGGGCAAGGCCAGCTCCCTGCTGGAGCAGGCCGTCTATGACGAAGGCAGCCGCATGCTGCGCGGTTTTGTCGAGGGCCTTGCTGCACATCTGCTGCCGGGCGGCGAAGGCTGGCTGATCCTGTCGGATCTGGCCGAGCACCTGCAGCTGCGCTCGCGCGAGGAACTGCTGGGCTGGATCGATGCCGCAGGCCTGCAGGTCCTGGGCCGCGAGGACATCCGCCCGCGCCATGGAAAG
>QFQM01000750.1 GCA_003243255.1 Flavobacterium psychrophilum
GCACACTTTATCATGACATTTGAAAATTTAAATATTTCAGCTCCCATACTTAAAGCTTTGGGGCAACAAAATTATACAATACCAACCCCTATACAAGGGCAGGCCATACCGGTAATCCTTTCAGGTAAAGACCTGATAGGCTGTGCCCAGACCGGCACGGGTAAAACCGCTGCATTTGCAATCCCTATTCTACAGCAGCTGGCAGGCAGGCCGGCAAAAAAGCCAAAAGCCATAAGGTCGCTTATACTTACGCCCACGCGTGAACTGGCAATACAGATAAGCGATAACTTTACCGCTTATGGGCAACACCTTACTTTAAAGCATACTGCCATTTACGGAGGCGTGTCGCAATTCCACCAGGTTAAGGCACTGCGTAACGGTATTGATATATTGATAGCCACGCCCGGCAGGTTGCTGGATTTACTACAACAACAATACATAGACCTTTCTAACCTTGAAATATTTGTACTGGACGAGGCAGACAGTATGCTCGACATGGGCTTTGTACGTGATGTAAAAAAGATCATTACAAAGTTACCAACTAAAAGGCAAACCCTGTTTTTCTCGGCAACTATGCCTAATGCCATACAGCAATTGGCTGACAGCCTGTTACAAAACCCTGAATACGTAAGTGTGGCTCCGGTATCTTCCGCTGCAAAAACGGTGAGCCAGAGTGTATATTTTGTCGATAAGAGGGATAAGGAAAAATTGCTGACGCATATTCTTAGTGACAGAGGTATTTCGCGTTCGCTGGTATTTACCCGCACCAAGCGTGGCGCTGACCAGCTGGTAAAGCTTCTTGTAAAAGAAGGCATATTTGCAGCAGCCATTCACGGTAACAAGTCGCAGAATGCAAGGCAAAAAGCCTTGCAGGGTTTTAAGGTAAACCAGCTCCGCGTCCTCGTAGCTACCGACATTGCCGCACGTGGCATTGACATTGACGAGCTTCCACATGTGATTAATTTTGACCTGCCCGATGTGCCGGAAACTTACGTACACCGCATTGGCCGTACAGGCCGTGGCGGTAATAGCGGCACGGCGGTATCGTTTTGTGGCACGGAAGAAAAAGCTGACCTGAGAAGCATCGAAAAACTCATTGGCTTTAAGCTGGCGGTTTCCGCTTTGTAATCCCTTCAGCCAGCGAAATTAAAACACCAGACAACAATACAGTATTTCACTTTTAAAATCATTTATATACGATGGCAGATTCTTTTTTTAAGAAAGAAAACAACAAGAAAAAGACCCTAAT
>QFQM01000751.1 GCA_003243255.1 Flavobacterium psychrophilum
GCTCCGTTCGAAATGAACTGTGTTTATAAACAAATATTTTTCCCATAATTCTTATCGTAGGCGACATTGCTGGTAGCTATGGCAAATGCCTGTTTTACCAACTTATTTGCCACCGCTATTAATGCCAGTCGCTTACTCTTTCCGCTGGCCACCAGACGGTCATAAAGTGATTTGCAGCAAGTATTGTATTTCTTCGCACTCCACGAGCATACGTACAACAACGCACGGATCCGGCTCATTCCCATTTTACAGATCCGGGAACGCCCCCTTACACTTGTACCTGACTCATATAGACGCGGGCTTAAGCCTACATAAGCACTTAATTGACGATAGTTGCTGAACTTTTTAAAGCCACCACTCAGAACGATCAAAGTCAGCGCCGTCTTCTTCCCTAAACCAGGGATACTTGTCAGATTATCCATCAGTTCGCCATGATGTACACTTACAAGTTCATGCATCTGCTTTTCTACTATTGCTATCTGCTCTTTACTATGCTCTAATTCCTTCATAAGCAGCCCTTCAAGCCCCACCTCCAACAAACCACTCGCAGAAAATGCCTCCAACTGGTTACTTAACGCACGGTAATGCTTTTGTAGCTGATCACACAATGACTGCAGTTGCTGTAACTCAATAATATACTGCTTAGGTGGTTCCCAACAACAGGGATCTTCTTTAATACCATAAGCCATTATTAAACGGGCATCGGCCTTATCCGTCTTAGCCCTGATCAAACGCATCTGGCTAAAACGACGAATGACCAGTGGATTAATTACACTTACCTTTATTCCCTGATCGTGGAGATATAAAGCAAGACGCAGATAATAGGGACCAGTGGCTTCCATTACGCAATGGGTATCCCCAGCCAATTGACCCGAAAACTCCTTAAAGCCTTGCAAATCATTACTGAAACGTTTTACAGATACTAACCCATCCACTCCAAAACAAACATCAAAGAACTTTTTACTTACATCCAATCCTGCAAAGTTTTTTACTTTTGTCATCTACTTAGTTTTTGTGTCATACAGAAGGTTTTACTGCTCTTGCCTATCAATCCTACATGCAGGCTCACGACGCCTAATGAACTGTTCAGGTTTTAGCAGTAAAGGAGAAAAGGATTAGCATTTCGAACGGTCTTTTATGACCAATAACAAAGATTAATCTGGTTCTTTTCTCCTCCTGTTTGACTTCTTTTATAATCTACTAAGTTCTCCACATATTTACTCTTCAGCAAACATAGGATGACAAAGA
>QFQM01000752.1 GCA_003243255.1 Flavobacterium psychrophilum
ATATTTTATTTAATAATAATTGTGAGGGTTCGTCGTCTGCTTTTTCCTTCAGCTGTTCATATAACGCCGTTACTTCTTTGCTTTTAGCATTCAATGCCTGCAAAAGCTGATCTTTTCTCTCTGGTTCTTTTTCAATAATTGCGTTAAGTAATAACGTTGTCGCGTTATTGACCTCTCTTATAACATTATTGCCAAGGGCAGTTGTCGGATAATCTTCCGTTACGATTCTGGATATTTTCTCTTTGGCTTCATTAAGCCTGAATAGAGAATTTACTGAAATAAAAACCATCAAAAGCAATATCACACTAAATGCCAGCAATATTTTGTTTTTGATACTTAAACCTTGTGTTTGACTGTTGGTCTTAACTTTTTTCATTATTCTTTCCTTGTTAAATTTGAAGTTATGCCTCTCTGCTCCTGCAGAGGGCATTTAATACACATCGGCATAACGCCGATTATGCTTAGCTATTGATCGTTAAAAACTAAAAAAATTAAATTATTGATAGTTTATGTCTATTGGAGTTAATTCGATTGATCGATGGAATGTTGCATAAATTTAATGCAACAAATTTATTGAACGATTTGTGCTATTATTCGCAATCTGTATTGAAAAGGAGGAAGTTGGCTTTTAACCGCCGAATTGCTAAGGAAATTTAAAAAGAGGCGAGCAGAGCTGTGCGAGGGAGTCTGACGAAGAACGCAAAGAGTTAACTTGCAGTACATAAGCGATTCTTGATTATCGCAGTCGATCTGATAGCAAATTGGCCTGTGTTTCGTGTTTTTCCCTCTCTTTTCTAAAATTACCTTATAAAACGCTTCTGTCAGACGTGGCGGCTTACGCCTCTATTATCTGTCACGCCTGCGCATTATTATCAACCAGATGCGGTGGGGAATAGTTACCAGCGACATCCGGAGTACATGTGGCAACGCGAATATTATATTGCTCGCAAAATAATAAGAACTCCTCTAAAGGCATTGGTTTTGCGTAAAGATAACCTTGTTGCAGATCGCACCCCATTTTAAAAACGGTGTCGGCTATGGTTTGTGTTTCAATACCCTCGACGACGATGTTCATACCAACATCGTTTGCAATCTCGATGATTTTTTCTAAAATCACTCTATTTTTTAAGCTATGATCAATACCTTTTAATAAATGCTTATCGATTTTCACTTCACTGAATGGCATTTCATTTAAGATATTTAATGAAGAGTAACCAGAGCCTAAGTCGTCAAGTGACCATAACGC
>QFQM01000753.1 GCA_003243255.1 Flavobacterium psychrophilum
TATTGGCATCAGGGAATCTGCAAGCCATACCTGTAACAGCGATCTCAAAACCCGTATAATTACTCATTGGATAGATTGTTTAATAATTTTAACGTTTTCTCAAACTGCGTTAAAGCGCTTTCATAATCGTCAATCGACTCAGAAGAAATATTATCTTTTGTATGAATCAAAACAGCCAGTAATCTGATATTGGGATGTGCAAAAAGGTCAAGAATAGTAAAATTAGTTCCATACTCCTTATTTATCATCGCGATAAGCATGACAGCGCTCATAGAAGAGCCTCCGACATCGAAAAAATTATCCGTTACTGTATAGGACTGATGTTTAAGTACATCATTCCAGATATAGGATAAACGCGTTTCCTGTTCATTCATTTGATTCGGAATAACCTCTGTGATTGGAAGACAAGAAATAGCCTCCGAAGAAGTAGTTTCTTTTTTACTATTCATTTCATGAAGAACAAGGCGCCCATCCTTATCTAGCTTAGCTGTAAGGCCAGTCTTGAACATGCGTCTCTCAGAATTATAAGGATCATCGATAATTTTTTCACTGGTAAGTTGATTATTATTCCAGAAACCTCTCGGGAGACTATTACCAATTATATACAGTTCCCCTTCATTATTTATATTTTGAAGTAGCATTTTCTTATTGAATATATAAACACCGGTATTCCATGCAGGACATATACTTACAAGCAGACGTTCGTGTTCCACCACAGGAATAAAGGCAAAATGCAAAGTGTTTTCTAAGAGCTGATAGCAATATGTAATTCTTAGACTTGCATTTCCCTGCCTAATCTTTACCAATGTTTCGGTCGGCACAGTGTCTGTCAATAAGACCAGCCGCAAGCAATTAAAAATATAGGGAACTTTCTGGCAAAACTGAAGCAACAAATCTTTACTAAAAAAAGCTGTAGTTATTTCGTATTGCTTTAACAAGCTTAAAAGAAAATCCTTTTTGAATACATATTCCTCACTGATTACACAAAGAGAAGATCCGTTAAGAAATGTTCCAAATATTTCAGCAAATGATATGGAATTATCAAACGAACATGTTTGTAACACTATCGTTGATGGTTCTATTTCAAAATGATTCGATTGTTTTATAGAGCATATTATTGACTGGTGTTCTATCATAATACCTTTTAATTTATTTGGGAAATATTCGCTGAACAATATGCAGGCTAATTGAGTTGGCTCTATAGAATTTGAAGGTGGTGTAGGGCTATACTGATTCAATATACTGG
>QFQM01000754.1 GCA_003243255.1 Flavobacterium psychrophilum
TCTCCCCATGTGAGAGTAGGGAACTGCCAGGCATCAAACCAGTAAGAAGCCCATCCTCACGGATGGGCTTTTTGCGTTTTTATTCCTCCCAAAACCTTCCATATAACCACAAGCGCTCACCTTGCATATGCGGTAAACTAGCCGGGTTTTTGCATCAGGACAGCGTCTATGAACCACTCCCTTAAGCCCTGGAATACCTTCGGCATTGATCACAATGCAAATAAAATAATACGTGCTGAAAGTGTGCAGCAATTGCTTGAAGCGTGGCAGGAATCTGTAAGTAATGGACAGCCTGTGTTGATGCTGGGTGAGGGCAGCAATGTTCTTTTCCTGGAAGATTTCGCAGGTACGATCATTATCAACCGTATCCTGGGTATTGAAACCGAGGAAAGTGCCGAAGCCTGGCATGTCCACGTTGGTGCCGGGGAAAACTGGCATAAGCTCGTACAGTATACGCTCTCGCACGGAATGCCCGGACTGGAAAACCTGGCGTTAATCCCCGGTTGTGTTGGTTCATCGCCTATCCAGAACATAGGCGCATACGGTATCGAATTGCAGCGTGTCTGTGCCTATGTCGACTGTATCGAATTGAGTACCGGCGATACCCGGCGATTAACCGCAGAAGCTTGCCGTTTTGGTTATCGTGATAGCATCTTCAAGCATGAGTATCAGGATCGCTACGCAATCGTCGCGGTCGGCCTGCGCTTACCTAAGCAGTGGCAGCCGGTCCTGACCTATGGCGATCTGACTCGCCTGGATCCGGCAACGGTAACGCCGCAGAACGTTTTTGAAGAAGTTTTAATGCATTTTGGGACGAATTTTTGGGCTAATTTGATAGTTTTAAAACCCTTTAAGCAAGTTGATATTCCTAATAACTTTGGGAGTATGTTTTGATAACACTTTGGCTTTTAAGTATGTGATTTTGAGTTGCCGTGGTGGCCTTAAGAGAACTTTAACTTTTGGGTCTGACACAAATTTCGTGTTATTTTTAAAAACATTTTTTTGATTGGTCATTTGCACTTTCCTTTGTTTGACTTTCTTTGATTAGTTTTCTTTTTGCCGTTGTTTGCCTGTGTAAAATTAGCAACTTGTTTATGTTTGTCGGTGCTGTTTGCTTTTGTTGCTTGTATTTCTGGCATTCATTTCCAATTAATTGCAGTGTTACACCGTTTGTTATTGGGAGTTAAATTTTTGTACTTTACATAATAAAAGTAAGCACGCTAAAGACGGTTTTGATTATCTGTT
>QFQM01000755.1 GCA_003243255.1 Flavobacterium psychrophilum
TGCCTCACCGTAGCACAAGTATTAGTTGAAAAAGAAATTGCTTCGTGCCTCGACTATTCGGGAAAGCAATCTTAAAGCGACAAGATCAAACTTTCTATTTATAAATCCTATGGTCTAAATCTCATTAGCCTTGTAAGATATGTAATCTATAACACTCAAGCAACCCTATCATAAAACAAGCTCCAACATTTCTGCTGAAGCTTGTTTATCTTTTGTACTTACAAAGGTTTAATCCCTATTTAGGCGACCCTATTTTAACCCTTAAGTAAAGCTCAAAGCTACCATTGGTGTAGCTGCTTAACTGTGAAGTGTTAGAAGTATAAAGTCCGCTAATCAGGTATTTCTTTTTATAATCCATCCCAAAACCAAAGGTGGCGTTTTTAGAACTGTGGTACATTGCCGAAAGTAGGATCTGTTGATTAACTACTGCCAGCTGTGCCCCTGCATCCCAAATACTATCGTAGCCCGATATGGCTCTGTAGGCCACTAAAGGTTCTACAATTTCGCCATTGGCATTCGCGTTTAAAGGAATTTTATAGCTTACCGACGAGAAGAATCTTGCTACATCTGCATACCTGGTATTATTGCCTCTGAACAATTTATTCAAATTTGGCACGGCAGCATTAATGGTTAATCTTTGGTTGGTGTAAGCCACGCCAAAATCGCCATCAAGGTAAGATTCACGCTCGTTGTACATCCTCGATTGTGGGTCGTTAGGATTCCCTATAATGTCCGATGTATTTAAGTTCTGGTTGGCTACTCCTAAGGAAACCCCAAAATGAAGATTGCTTACCTCGTTTAAGGGCAAGTGATAGGCAAAACTGCCTGTCACTTTGGTTTGACGTTGTAAACCTGTTTTATCGTTTACAAAGTTTAAGCCTACACCTACTTTATTGAAGCCATGATCAACCGTTACGGCTTGCGTAATGGGTGCCCCTGGAATGTTGTTCCAAAGGCTACGGTAACCGAAGTTAAGGTTGGTCACGTGCTCAATCCCCGCAAAGGCGGGATTGAGCTGGTAACGGTTATTGAAGTACTGCGACGACAATGGATCAAGTTGTGCTTTAGCTGTGATAGACAAGGTAATAATACTCACCAAAGCTAAAATCTTATGTCTTTTCATTTTATACAAAATTAGTTTGTGTTACGATTATTTATCCTCACGTACAATGGTGATAAAACCTCTTCTTTTTGATTTACCAGGACCAAAGTCAATGATATAGAAGTAAGTTCCTTCAGCTAGCG
>QFQM01000756.1 GCA_003243255.1 Flavobacterium psychrophilum
GGTTGCCTTCATGTTCTTTGACAACCTCGAACTTATGTCCCTTGTATGAATCGTAGTGAGGGGCATAAGGTGATTCAAATACGTGTGAACGAAAGCATACATGCATTCCGACACCGATCATACGTCACTCTTCCTTTTGTGTTTGATTGGCTTGGGCCAAAGCGTATCGATCAATCCTTGATCTTCATGGGTGAGAACGCGAAGGACTACGAATCTGTTCTTGCCATTTAGTATGTCTAAAACTTCCTTACCTTCGATCACGTCACGCATTCTGAGTCGCGGATAAAGGCGACGTTCGAATTCATATTTCTCGCCATTGGGGCTGAGGACTCGAATGAATCCGTTGGCCTTGGGCTGAATGAGAACTACTTTAAAGTAATTGTGCATGATAGTAGTAACGCGTGCGTTAGGACTTAATGCCCCTATAAACATACACACTATAGGAATAGTATAAGGAATGATAACGGGTAGTTAGTTGTATATGACTGATAAAATTATATGGAAGATGTGTAATTAATGTAAATGAATCTTCAATATAATAAAATGTAAGTTATTGATTTGTGGTAAAGAGGCCAGAAAGCCTTATAAAACCTATTTAAGAAATTATTGGGGATATTTGTGGGAAATAGTGGGGGATAATGGAGAAAATGTATGCGAAACAATGATTTATGATTATGTTTGATGATTTTCCTTCTCTGTATAGGGGGCGATCAAGTTACAAAACAAAAAGTCCCCGCTGAACTTTTCAGTACAGTTAGTTGTATCTTTTTAACGATTTTCCTAATGATTTCAATGACTTACAGCACTTTTTGGATGCTGTTAACAGACATGATAACACAAGGATAGGTCAGTATCATTCTAGCATTGTAGTCCTCTGCGGTCGTGGTGTGGTAGTGAGGTATAACACCTAAGACGTGAAAACACACTTTTCCACGATCCCCTATAGCATAGCGCAAACCGTTGTGGCTGTCAAGTCTTGACGTGCGATTGATGTTCCTGTAAAATAGGTTGGGAGGCCGGGGGACTATGGTGGTGCGGAGATAGTTGTTGACAGTTATAGGTGATGTGTTATACTGGCGGTAACAATCATTGGAGTTGCGAAAATGCTGGGACTGGTACTAGGGATCATTGCGGTTGTAGTAATCATGGGTTTCTGCTTTAGGGACATTAGAAGGATCATCCGTTCGCATCCTATCATTGACACGATTGACTATATTGCTATGGGTTGTATGGTGATCGCT
>QFQM01000757.1 GCA_003243255.1 Flavobacterium psychrophilum
TGCTTGACCGCTTCGGCCTGAACCTGGCACTAGATGGCCAGCCGCAACCGGCCGAGCGCGCCGAGATCGTCCGTCGCCGTCTGGCCTTCGATGCCGACCCCGCCGCTTTCCTGCAACGCTGGCAGAGCGAGCAGGATGCCCTGGCCGAGCGCTGTCGCGGCGCCCGCCAGCGCCTGGCGCAGATCCCGCTGGACGATGCCGTGCTGGGCGAGATCAGCCAGCGCTGCTTCACTGCCGGCGTCGACGGTCTGCGCGCCGATCTGGTCTGGCTGCGCGCCGCCCGTGCCCATGCCGCCTGGCGTGGCGCGACGGGTATCGAGCCTGTGGATATCGATGCGGTGGAGGACTTTGTCCTGCGCCATCGCCGTCGCCAGCAACAACCGCCGGCTGCCACGCCGCCCGACGAGCAGCGCCAGGCGCCGCAGTTGGCGCGAGAACAGAGCCAGGGTGAAGGTCAGTGGGGCGAGCTGCCGGCGCAGCCACAGGCCATGGGCGAGCGGCGGGTGCCGCCGCGTTGGCCAAAAAAGCCCTGAGCATCCGCCCGCGCACAGCCACAGGCGCGGATGCCCGCAACCGGCCCGGACGACTCGGCGGCGGCCTGCGTGGCGCCGCCCGCAGCGGCGCGGCCGGGCGTATCGACTGGGCGGCCACTCTGCGCCAGGGCCGGCCGCAACGCCGCGAACAGTTGGTGCTGCGCCCGCGCAGCCAGCAGGCTGAGGAACTCTGGCTGGTGCTGGTCGATGCCTCCGCCTCCACCCGCCGACACAGTGCGCTGAGCCGCGCCAAGGGCCTGCTCGCCGAAGTCTTCGACAGCGCCTATCGCCAGCGCGCACGCCTGGCCGTGCTGCAGGCCGGCGGTCGTGAGGCGCAGTGGCTGTGGCAGGGGCGCAAGGCCAGTGCCGAACTGCATCGCTGGCTGCACGGGCTGGGCGCGGGGGGCGGCACGCCGCTGCTCGATGCCCTGCAGCAGGCGGGTGACTGGTTGCTACGTCGCCAGCGACTAAAGCCGAACGAACGTCAGCGCCTGCTGATCCTCACCGATGGCCGCTTGCGTGACCTGCCGCCACTGGCGCCCTTGCCGTGCCCGAGCCTGCTACTCGACACCGAGCGCGCGCCCATTCGTCTGGGCCGCGCCCGGCAACTGGCGCAGGCACTGCAGGCCGAGTACCAACATATCGATGATTTACTGCCTGTAGGAGCCGCGGGGGCGCCTAGCCTTGCGGGCGATGATCGCCGGCAAG
>QFQM01000758.1 GCA_003243255.1 Flavobacterium psychrophilum
CGATAAACAGATTGCAAAACGAACCGTTTCGCAGGAAAAACAGCTGGTTCCTTTGCGGCAGTATCCGGGACTGGAAATCATTTCAGATCATTCTGTAGCCAGCAGCGTTGTGTTACTTGACCAGTTTACCATTTCAGATGATCAGATTTTACGGATTGAGGTATCTGAGAAAAACGGGGCAAGGAATCAGGTTCTGGAAGTAGAAAATGCTGACCTGATCGCTGCGAAACTGGTATCAGATATGAAACTAAATCTTAATCCCTAAATCCGGTTCTTATGAAAAAATATATCACATTATTCCTGCTGGTCATTTCCATCACATATACGCGGGCGCAGCGGATGGTATACAGGCAAAAGGCCGTGGAAGTGAATGTTGGAGTGCTGAACGACAAGCACCTTGGGCAGAATTATTACTTAGGGCTCGGATTAAACATCTTTGTTAGACACGGAAATTACTGGATGTACAGTGTCGAATACCAAAAGCAAACTACGTTGCATAAGAACTGGGAGATACCCACGGAAAATTTCTTTGGAGAAGCAGGTTATAATTTTCGACTGCTTTCTGACCGGAAGAAGTTTGTTGCCCTTTATGCAGGATTGAGTGTAGTGGGAGGTTACGAAGTTGTCAATAAGGGTGATAGTATCCTAAGAGATGGTGGAATATTGAAGAACAGGGATCAATTGGTCTATGGAACAGGAGGGAAGCTTTCTATTGAAACCTACCTTTCGGACCGGTTTGTTTTTCTGCTCACAGGGCGCATACGCCTATTGTGGGGCACTGATCTGGAACAATTACGCCCTTCTTCGGGTATTGGGCTGAGGTTTAATTTTTAACAAATAGACGATTATGAAAATGAGAATAACAACATGTCAGTTCACTTTTAAAACATTGATTTTGGCTTTACTCAGCGTCTTTGGCACTTTGATCTTATCAGGCTGTGGTAAAGATAGGCTCGATGTACAGGAGGATTTTCCATTTGACGTGAGAATCATGCCGGTTCCAAAAGATATAGCGGTAGGAGAACGGGTTGAGATCAGATTTACGATTGTTTCCGGCGGTAATTATTCGGGTAATACGTACCGCCTTAGATACTTTCAAAATGACGGACAGGGACAGCTGAACTATTTATATAGTAAGCCATTTCTGCCCAATGATTATTATCCGGTCCCCGAAAAGGAATTTCGGCTCTATTACACGTCAGCATCCATTTTGCCGGCGCAGTTTGATGTGTGGAT
>QFQM01000759.1 GCA_003243255.1 Flavobacterium psychrophilum
TATCATATTTGGCCTGCAAATCCAGCCAGAAACTGGCTTCCACTCCAAAGCCTTTTTCGAGACGTAACGCCATCTCTGCGCTGATAGCAGCAGTTTCATTGACTATTTCAGAAAGCTGTTTACGACTCACCTTTAAATCCTGAGCCGCTTTGGTAATAGTAAGATTCATTTCTTTTAAAATGTCCTCTCGAAGAATTGCTCCGGGGTGAACAGGTTTCATATTACGTTTCATGGTTTGTAGTTTTGTATCTCATTAATGATAATCGACATAATTTACCAGGTGTACATCTTCATTTTCGAATCTGAAAATGATCCGATAGTTTCCGGTCACTGTCACCGACCAAAAACCTTTAAGGTTACCTGTTAAGGTATGAAGCTTGTAACCTGGGATGCGGCGTAATGGTTCTAATGTTTTGGCTGTATCCAGCGCCATCAGGATTCGTCGTATCTTCTCCACCTGTTCAGCCGGAAGCTTTGAAGGGTCGTCTTTTTCCCAAAAGAGTTTCAGTCCTTTGTGTGTTATGGAGGCAATCATTGGCAAATATAATGTGTAACCTTTAGGGTTACAAATTTATTTTTAACTATACTTACTATAGCTAAAGCTGGAGGAACCTTAAGAGAGCATTATATAACGAGTTTTAGACTGTTTCTTAAAAAGACACATATATTTGTACAGGATTGGGGTGTCGCCCGGTCGCTAAGAAAGACAGTCTGTTTAACGGGCTGGCTTTTTAGTTTATAGAAATATCTTATTCCTTAGTGCTTTTTCTTTTCGGCCTATGTCCTGATTTGTTACCAGCTTTTGCGCTTCTGCGTTACGCTATCTTAATTTTTTCAATTCGTTGTAGCCGACCAACTAATTAAAACGAATAACGGCGATATCGAATATCTTTTGATATTCTTTTAAGATAGAATCCAGTACTACATATTGCGTCCTTAATTCGGAGCCGCAAAATGGATCGAACAGAAGTTGCTGGAGCACGTGAGAAGTACTGGAAATAGCGGAATAAGAAGTTGGTAATCAATCGGAAGAAGCGTAATTGCCGTCGATTCTGTGACATGAATGTATTAAGACTAAAGCTCCCACTTCTCAATCAAGGGTAATGTGAATTTGTGGAAAAGGTTACGGAAACTGTCCTAACCATATTAAGTAATTTTGGTAAAACCTCTGGGCAATGAAGACTGGCATCAAAGTAGCATATATCAGCGGTGGATTTCTTGTCGTAGCGACCAT
>QFQM01000166.1 GCA_003243255.1 Flavobacterium psychrophilum
TTTATAGGGAGTTTATTAAAATCCTGAACAAAATATTTAAACAGCCCTTTACCGGAACTACCAAACCAGGTATTGCCCTCACTATCCGGAAAAATCTGAGTAATGGAAGTTTCCTGAAGTACAGTATCAATCAGGTGCTTGCCCTCCCGGAACGATTCTTTCAACAGATTATCGCCCGTGCGTGTCCAGTACACATCGGTGTGAGCATCATAGAGTAAGATAGGGTTGTCGATATCCAGGTTTTTAGCAATAATTTTTTTATTACGATAGTCCAGCACAAAAAAACCTTTATCGGTTTTCATTACCACTTCATTTCCCACATTACACATATTGTGCAATCGCCAAAACTCCTGCTTATGCGAAATCTTAAATTCCTCTTCTTTGGTCTTAATTAAGAAACTGCTGTCGTTGAGATAAAGACAAATGTCGCGCGAAGGAAGAAGTTGTGTATATAGAATAATTTTGTTCTCCCGGACTGGCTTGCTCCAGTAGTAAACAGAGTCCTCTTTTATTTTGCCAAGCATTCCCTGGCTATTGATCATATAAATGGAGTCACGGAATTCAAAAACTCTCCGTACTCTTCCCGAAGGGATACCGGGTTGCTGAAACTTCTTAAAGGTGTTACCATTAAAGCGGGTAATCCCTCTCGGATGAACAATCCACAAGTTCTGTCGGGAATCCAGCTTCAGGTAGTGAATGGTGTTGCTCAGCAGGCCATCACGTGTGGTGTACACTTTAAAGTCACGGCCATCAAAGCGGGCGAGGCCTCCTCCATGCGTGGCAATCCAGAGATAACCGTTCGCATCTTCCAGCACCATGTTCACCTGTGATTGTGGCAATCCATCCATCACCAGGTATTGACGTAAGGAATACGGTTGAGCAAAGGCCTGCGCAGAAACCACTAAAAGAAAAGTAAACAAGGCCCACCTCTTCATAACTCTGCAAAATAGGCGTTAAACAACAACCGATTGTACCCCAATTTACGTCAAATAAATCCTTTTGTTCGTTAACTTTCAGCACACCTTATTCACACTAGTATTGAATTTAATATCCCGAAGATGCAACCTATTGTTAATGCCCTAAGTCTAATGATGAATTCACTCCTGATATGCTGAAAAACTACCTGATCATTGCCTGGCGTAGCTTACGCAAACACTTTACGTATTCCTTCATCAACATCCTTGGACTTGGTTTAGGATTTGCCACCTTCTTGCTGCTAGCCACATGGATACGACACGAGGTCAGCTTCGATCGCTTTCATGAAAAATCCAATTTAATTTACCGCGCATCCCTGGAATATGGCTTTGGCGGGCAAGTATCCAAGACTTCCGTTTCACCTACCGCACTACTGCCTGCCTTGCAGAAAAACTTTGCGGAAGTAGAAACCGGCGTACGACTGTACAATGCTTCCGGCTGGAATTCATTCATTCTTCGCAAAGACGACAAAGTATTTCAGGAAAATCGTTTCTACTATGCAGACAGTGCATTTTTCGATGTATTTTCTTTTCACCTGCTTGAAGGCGACCCGAAGACAGCGCTTGCGGAACCCAATTCCATGGTGATTACCCAGGCCATGGCTAAAAAATATTTTGGTAATGATAATCCAATGGGGCAAGTGATCCAGGTAAATAATCGGAAGGAGTACACCGTTACCGGAGTGATGGAAGAAGTGCCTTCCAACTCGCACATCCAATTTGACTTTGTCGGATCTTTTTCCAGCCTCGAAGCGGCCAAACATCAAATCTGGTGGAGCGCCAATTATCAGACCTTTATTGTAGTGCAGAAAGAAGCCGACATCAACGCTCTGGTGAAAAAAACCAACGAGTTGGTGAAAAAAGAACTGGCTTCCGAGCTCACCAATCCGGGCGATTATGTGCAGTATAATTTTATTCCCCTCACCGACATCTATTTAAAGTCTGGACTTGAAGAAAGTGAAGTCGTAGGCAACATTCAATACGTGTATCTCTTCAGTGCCATCGCTTTGCTTGTCGTCATTATTGCCTGCATCAATTATATCAACCTTGCCACCGCTCGCGCGGCTGACAGGGCCAAGGAAGTAGGCATACGCAAAGTAGTGGGGGCATTGCGAAAGCAGCTGTTCCTGCAGTTTATTGGTGAATCGTTCATTATTACATTCGTCTCGTTCGCTATTGCCTTCCTGCTGGCGCAGATCAGTCTTGTTGGATTCAATTCCCTTACGGGAAAAACATTTCAGGCCATGGATCTTTTCGATCCCCAGTTCCTCATCCTCTGCGTAGTGGCCGTTTGTGTCATTGCTCTGGTGGCGGGTGCATATCCTGCATTGGCCATTACCTCCTTCAAGCCGGTAAGTATTCTCAAGGGCAACTTCCGTAGCTCTGCCCGTGGTATCTGGCTACGCAAATCCTTAGTGGTATTCCAGTTTTCCATTTCCATTATACTGATGGTCAGTACGCTCATTATCCTGAAGCAGATTAACTACATACAGGACAAACGACTGGGCTACGATAAAGAAAATGTGTTAGTACTTCCATTAGACACCAAAACAGAAGAAGTCTTTTCACAACTGAGAACGGAGTTAATCCGAAACAGTAAAGTAAAATCAGTAGCCCGTGGTTCAGAAGCCCCCACACGAATACAGGGAGGCTACGGAGCCAGCGTGGAAGGAATTGGCTCTGAGCGCGGCATCATCACTACTGCCGTATCGGTGGACGAAGCGTATGTTCCGGCAATGAGTATGGAACTGGTATTGGGAAGAAATTTTACTCCTGGTGATAATGCAAAAATGGCAGCCGATACCTCAGGAAATTCATACTCGTTCATCCTGAATGAATCGGCTCTGAAAGAGTTATTAATCCCTGCAGACAAAGCAATCGGCACCAAAATGAACTTGAGCGGCAGAAATGGAGAAATCATTGGCGTGGTGAAGGATTTCCATTTCTCTTCGCTGCACGAAAAAATTGGCCCGCTTATTTTGTTCAATGAAGAAAGTCAATTTGCTCATGTATTCATCAAGTTAGAGGCGGGTAACACGTTACAAACCATGGAGGAGATCAAATCCATCTGCAAAAAGACCATCACGCATCGCCCTCTGGAATATAAATTTTTAGATGAGCAATACACCGCACTCTATGCATCCGAACAAAAAGTAGGTGCGATCTGCACCGTGTTCGCCACGCTTACCATTATCATTGCTTGTCTTGGCTTATTCGGGTTAGTCGCATTCTCTGCGTCTCAGAAAACCAAAGAGATTGGAATACGAAAAGTATTGGGTGCTACAGCACCCGGTATTGTGTTGTTAATCACCAAAGACTACAGCAAACTGGTAATACTGGCTATTCTGGTTGGGTTGCCTGTAGCCTATTACATCATCGAAAATTTATGGCTCAGTAGTTTTGCGTATCGCACTACTGTAGGAACTGGTCCATTTGTGATGGCAGCAGGTGCGTGTTTATTCATCGCGTTTGGAACGGCCAGTTTTCAGGCCATTCGTGCAGCCATGATCGATCCGGTGAATACCTTACGTAACGAGTAATCCGTACAGAGCTGTACATTCCGGCACATCAGCCGGAATGCACAGCTCTTCACCTTCTTTGCACCTAGCAAATCCTGTTTATCGCTGATTATCATCAGGAGCATCTTCCGGCTTACGCTTTCAACAGTAAACTGATTCCAATTAATGACTGCCTGTAGTCACAGTCAGGATCTAATCTGTGTGAAGGTTAGTGGATCGCTGTTTCTATTTATATCGCTAATCGTCAATGTAATGACTATGAAAACAGGCAACAAAAGCCGGCGACCGGACTTCAGTACATCCATCATTCTGAAGCAAAGCTGGATTAAAACGCCATTGTTTAATCGGATCACTTGTGACTTTTCGGAAACCTTCGGATTATTAGAGTGAATTTAATCCGGCTACATGACGGACGAGGAAATCCGAAAGGAACATGAGATCATCGAACGATCAAAGAAAGATGCCAACGCCTTTAGCGAGCTCTATGAAAAGTACTTTGATCGTATCTTCAACTTCATTCACCGCCAAACGGATGACGAAGACCTGACCGGTGATCTGTGTTCGCAAACATTCATTATTGTGATGAATAGCCTGCCTAAATATGAATTCAGAGGAGTGCCCTTCTCTGCCTGGCTATACAAAATTGCCAGCAATGAGGTAAGAAAGCACTATCGTAAGAATAAAACCAAGCAGGTATTTAGTATTGAAGAACTAAAAATACGAGAGCTGGTAGATCAGAACGATGAAGAATGGGATGAAGAACTCATCCAACGCATGCTTACCTTTATGAGTGATCTGCCTACCGATATGCTGCAGGTGCTTGAACTCCGGTTTTTCGAAGACAAGGACTTTAAAGAAATTGCTTTCATCCTGGACATATCAGAAAGCGGAGCGAAGATGCGTACCTACCGGGCATTGGATAAGTTGAGGAAAAATTTCGATTTGAAAATAAGATACAATGAGTAAGAACGAAATACGATTGCGCAGGGAAAAGCTGACCGGCCAGGGTAGCGAGCGCTTCCGTGATTTTAGTGTGATCAAAAAACGACATGAGCGCGAGATTCGGATGAAGAAAATCATACGAATCTTTACGATTGCTGCGGCCATATTAGTGGCTATAATTCTCTTCCTTGCCATGCAGATTATTTTAGAGCTGCGCTCAAAGAAAAACGTGAAAGAGCCGGTGAAAAAGGAATCGTTTGAAAAAAGATCTACTCTTGACGAAGTCGGTAAATCCCCTGAAAAAACGTAGTACGGTTAGCAGAAGGGATCTTTCCGTTTAGGTCAGGGCAAAAAGGAAAACACTTTACGAAGAAAACACTTCTCCTCCAAAAATCAAGAGAGTTGCATTTTCGGATAAGCCTTCAGGATTACTTCTGTGGTATTATGAGCCTTGAATTTCAGGCGAAGGTGTTTGCGATGGGTTTCTACCGTATGGAAGCTGATCAGGAGTTTTTCGGCAATTTGTCGGGAAGAAAGTCCTGTCGCCAGTAAATCAAGGACAACTTTCTCTTGTCGGGTCATCGTCATAACTAAGTCGGGATTGAAAGTTAAATGAAACGGCCCCCGTGTTTACCTAAACCCACGAGGGGCCGTTCACCGAGCTTGATTTGTGGGGTCAACCTCTTTTGACCCTTTATGTTTTAACTGGGCAAAGGTCACCCACTCAAAGACAGAAAAATTTATTTATTTTTATAGGGTTACGTACACATCATTTTTACACTAAGTACCAAAGAAATGACCGATATCGAGATGATTCGGATGATAAAGGACAAAGATCAGCGAGGTCTTACCTTGTTATACGAGTCTTTCCGCCCGGAATTTGTGAATTGGATCACCAAATTTACGGGTTGTAATGGGGAAGATGCTTCTGAATATTACCAGGCTGCAGTTCTGATTATGTATGATAATATACATAATGGCAGATTAGAAGATCTTAGAAGTAGTTTGAAAACATATCTGTTTAGCATTGGCAAAAATTTAATCTGGGACCGCAACCGGCAGCAAGGGCGTACCGAGAAAATTAAAGCAGAATATTACCTACAGATGCACATGGGGAACACAAATAATGAGCGTGACCAGCTCATTGAAGAGAATAACCTTAATCTGATCAGCAGATGCTTCGACCAGCTGGGAGATCCTTGCCACACCCTGCTGGATCTTTTCTATTATCAGAAGAAAAGCATGGAGGAAATCACCGTTGAACTGAATTATAAAAATACAGATTCGGCCAAAAATCAGAAGTACAAGTGTATCGAGCGATTGCGCAAATTGGTAGACACTGAAAAAGCCAGATTAGAGATAGAATAAAGCCAGTAAAATAACATGGAAAATAACTTTCGAGATATTGAGTGGATAGAGCGCTACCTGGATCGCAGCCTTTCGGAAGAGGAAAGGCAGACGATGGAAAGACGCCTTGAGCTTGAACCCGACCTGAAATCAAAATACTACGAGCACAAACAGTTGATTGAAGGGATCCGTTACTCGCATATTCAAAACAAACTGGAGCAGCTTCGGTTGCTGGAAAGTTCATTACCTCCGGTAACGGAGAAGCAAAGAGTTAACGTAATCGCACTATGGAAGCCTGTTGCTATAGCAGCATCCATTACCTTACTCATCGCTGCCTGTTATTTTTTCGCACTCAACCCCACTCCGCAAGAGTTATATGCCAACCAGTTTGTGCCCTATCCCAATGTATTTGAACCTACAGTAAGAGGGAACATCAATACATCGCAAGACAAAAGAACGGAAGCTTTTCGCGCGTATGATCAGGGGGATTATGCTACTGCATCCCAGTTGTTTACAGAACTGAGCGCCAGTCACAGCGAGCCGGGAATCCTGCTATTGCTTGGCAACTCGAACCTCATTATTGGCAAGACACAGGAAGCGCAGAATAATTTTCTTGAATTGATTGCCAACTATGACGAACTCGAAGCACAGGCAAAATGGTACCTGGCCTTGAGTTACTTAAAGCAAGGTGAGGGTGAGAAAGCCCAGCTCATACTTCAGGAACTGAGTGACCCTCAAGTAACCTATTCCAAAAAAGCAAAAGAATTATTGGACAACATGAAGTAATAGTATTAGATTGGATGAAGTTTACTTTAATCCAATACGATATGAAATTTGTGATTGATTTCGATGAGAACACAAACATTTTCAAGGTCTATTTTGAACGCAATGAAACATCGGGAGATCCCTGGCCTCCACCTCCGCCAAGTACAGAACAACTTAAGGAAATGACTACATGGCTGAACGAATCTTATCCTGATGTATGTAAAAAGTTCGGAGATAAGGAGGTTTCAGGTCTAAAGCTTACGTATCAGGCATCTAAGCTTTAAAATCAGTGAGGTGACTATAATTGAAAAAGAGGTATCAAAATCTGGTTTTTGAAAAGTCAGCTCGGGATTAGAAACAAATAAAAATGAGAGAGGCCGTCTTTAGAGATGGCCTCTCTTTCTTTTAATATAAATTAAGATACTAGAACAGGCCACCAATATCAAAACAATAAAACCAATCCAATACTGATTTGCATCGTCCTTGATTATAATTTGTTCATTGCCATAACTTACCAGTGAAGCCCATATTTTCGGATTCGCTGTTAAATCGTCACCACGCTCAAGGTAGGAACGTTTTGCTTTAGTCAAAGCCACATCCACCGGATCTTCTGCTTGCAGATTTTTATAAAAATCACCCATCAGATTAGCGGAGACACGGTCATCTACTTTCCATAACCCCATCACAATATTTCTACCTCCGGCAAATGCAAATGCACTGGCCATGCTTAGCATTCCTTCCCCACGATAAGCTTTTCCAATTCCTGATTCACATGAACTTATCACGGCTAATCTGGCCTTCAATCTCAGACCAAATAATTCATACCAGTGTAATCGACCATCCTCCTTAGAGGTTGTACTATCACAAAAAAAAAGACTGGCCGAATAATTCTGTTCAGTATCACCTAAACCATGAACAGCCAAATGAATAAGGTCAGAATTTGGAGCTTCCTCTTTAAATCGTTCTTCAGTCACTTCATTACCATAGTAGTATTTTCCTTGTGGAAACTCTTTGAATATTGTTTTTAATTCTAACTCCGATCCTGGCAATTGTATTTCGTTTTTCAAACGTTCTCCTCCTCCCGATCTGAATCCTTTCAAATCGGCAAATCCAAAAGCGAGCATTTTAGGCTTAACTAATCCCGTTTTATCTTGATTTAATAAATACGAGGATGAAAATGAATACGACAATACATGTTTCTTAAGAAGATAGTTTAAGGAAGAGAATTTCCTTTGAGTAGATGATCGGTCAATCGTTGAAACAAGTACCTCAAATGGTATCTGCTCAATCGGACCATCGGGCAAAATGATGATTCTTTCTTCTCGTGTCGCCACCAATTCAAATGGGGATACTAATAATCGATAGCATAAATTTGAAAGCTCTTCAAAAGAGCTGATGTCAACAGCGTTGTAGGAGTGCTTACTTGATGCCAGCATATCGCGAAACTCTTTTAAGACAGATTGAATTGAATCCGTACTTTCGAGGTGCTTGAAAATTACCTTATCCTTGTTTATGGCTAATCCAAAGACTTCATCAAGTCCCCAAAAATATTCAATGATTGCTGCTCCATGTTCTCTTGACAACTTTTGAAGTTTGGTGATATCTGGAATACTGTATTGATATTTAGTCTTTACATAAGAGGGATATTTCAATGCAATGTCATTTTCTACTCGTTGTATTTTACGATCTGTCTCGATAATTAAATCTCTAATTCTGGCTTGATCTTCCGGTTTGTCCTGGTGTTTTTTATACTCATCCTGCAATTGATAAGAGTTCCTTCTTTCGAAATCCAAAAGCCGCACAATACTGTCCGAAGCCAATAAAGGTATTGTGAATTCCTTTTCTTTAATGGCATCGGCAAGCATCTTTGATTTACTGCTTTCCATAAAGTAAAATGCCTTTGAGATCAGAGTATCATTATGTTGTTTCTGTTCCATTTCATATAACAAAGACAAGGCTTGTTGATATAATCCAAAATTAGAATCAAAGTAAGTCCATTTAGCATTATCCATATCAAGTCGGGCACGACTTTCAACAAGCAGTTTCTCGGCTAGATCAAAGGACTTTAGCGCTGAAGTGGCGAAATCTATATTCTGAGTCTTTATATAGATAGCGTATAACGTAGTTGATTTTGCAAGCAATGCCTCATATGCAAAATCATTTAAAACAACGTCAGACATCGATGGATTATCCTTAAAATGTAACGATTTGAATTTTGAAGAAGCCTCAATCAACGATCGTTGATAATAGATTAATGAGGAATCGGTTTGTTCCACAACATCAAAATATTTACCAATGGATCTATACAGATCTGAAATCTGGCCGCTTTTTTTAAAATCAAACTTATTCAACAACTTCATTCCCTTAGAGTAATAAAAGCGTGCATTTTTAATATCGCCTTGTTCTAAAAAGCATTCTGCCAGGTATTGGCAATTCCTAACACTAAGAATATTCTTAGGACTTGATGCCAAGTCAAATATCTTTATTGCTTTTTTATAATATTCTATCGACTGACTAACCTGGCCAGCCTTCCTATACACATTTCCCAAGCCAAAGTAATAGTTTCCCAAGTCTCCATTTGCTTCCTTGAATTTTGAATTGAGAGAAATCGCCTTCTGATATAGCTTGACCGCTTCTGCAATGAAACCCATTTCTGAATAAATATCTGCAGCATTCGTGTACGCCATCTCCAAGATCGTATGACCTGTCTTGAAATTTTTTGGCAACGACTCGACATACGCGATGTGCTTTAAACTATATGCCAATGCTTTTTCGTAATCGTGTTGATATTTATTTACCGATGCTAATTCAAGATAAACTTTGGATGTAAGAAAAAGATTCAGCTCACTGCTTCCGGCTCTTTCGTAAACATCTAAAACCTTTTCATAGAAAGATTCTGCCGAATTAAAGTCATTAAATGTATCTTTATAGACATCACCGATAACATGGTAACAATTTGAAATTAGTACAGAATAATCACCATCCAGCGACTCAAATATCTTTCTGGCTTCTCCAAAAGTATAGATAGCGCTATCCGGCTTGTAGTCTCTGGCATATGCAAGACCAGCACGAAAAAAATATTCTCCCGCCAGCGAATCTTTCCGCTTTATTTTCCTCAGATCGTGAAGCCCCTCAATTATT
>QFQM01000760.1 GCA_003243255.1 Flavobacterium psychrophilum
GAAACCCGTAACCATATATCTAACCGACTGGCTGGCTAGGACAGGATATCCCAAATTCGACATATCCTCATTGGATTCGATAAAAATAGAAAAGTACCTTTCTACACCGTTATTAAAATCCGAATCGGAAATTTTAGCACAAATGAAGGCGATGCGTTCTGCGTTAACAAATGCCAGGGACACTTCAATGCAGACCATATCCGATGCCCAACTTCGGGAGATTGTGGTGGAGTCGTCCAAAGACATGGGAGTAACACTACTGGTGAATCAGGACAACGCCATTATCGGAGTAACATTTGCGCAATTTGTCCTTGAAGGCATGATCGATAAGGAAATGAAGGAATTGACATTGATTGCGATCAAAAGAGAACAGCTACCAGTTCTAATGAGACATTGGGATAAAAGTTATCAGCCAACAAGGGCGAAACAATTGTCAATATTACATAAGATAATTGAGCATGTTTTGGCCAAAAATCCGGCGAAATATTCTCATGAGGTGAACGTACCTCCTCAAACATCAGAAAACCAGTATGACGGACTATAACAAACTGGAGGTTGCGGCAAAGAGTGCCGTTAACAGAGGTGAAGAAATACTTAGGATACTTGAGGAGAGATCGGCTTTTATTATTTTTTATCCTGAATTAGCGGATTCGACGGATATCGATGCACGATCATTCTGCAACCATTTGAATTCGATTCGGGATATTTGTCACACCATGCAAATGGATGGAGAATTCGGACCTACTATCAGGGGGAAAATAGCAGAACTCCCTAAAATGAGTGATGAAGATTTTGAATTTGACATCTGGCACCTGCCGAATTTCGTGTTTTATCTTGTCCTACCGATGGGGGTCGTTGCATGGATAAGGAGATATAATAAGTTGGTAACGCTAAAATCAGATATAAGGGAGATGAATGCCAAGTTAAGTACAGCACTATTTTATTTGAAGACATACAACGACTAATCTGACAACTATTCGTTCCCCTAAAGACTATACGGTACATCCTGGAAAATCATTCCGTTGCGACAGAATCTGAGCTTGTTTGACAAGTCGAATTGCCTGATGCTTGTTTTAGCATGGCCGGTGCTTATTATACAACATAAAATCGTAAAGCGTCGAGCTGATATTTCCAATCCCGAAGTTGCCGCGAAAAAGTTCAAATACCTCCTATGCCCTCCATCGAAAATACCGCCGCTAAAAGCGGTGTTGGCGAAAGTATATGACAACTAA
>QFQM01000761.1 GCA_003243255.1 Flavobacterium psychrophilum
ATCATGCGCTGGCCTCGAAAAATCACAAATTGTTCTGTTTTGCTATCATCATACATTAAAAAGCCCCAATAATATTATTTATACTATTCATTATACACTAATATTCAATTATTTGAAAACTCTATACACATTTTTTTAGTATTTTTGCACTTTTACTAAATTTTCTTACTAAAAGCATTAAATAGCTTAAATTTGGTATGCTTCTCCAAAAGGCGGAGCGTAACAATTTAAAAGCAATGCTTATGGTACAACTTGACACAAACGAGATTACTACCAGTCCTGTACCTGAATACCGCAGGATCATCGCCGGGGTGTACATCAACCAAGGTGAACACCACGTTACTGCCGCCGGGGAACACCACTGGAATCCGCACTTCACTGAAAGGCACCACGATTACCAGAACTATTTTGAACTCCTGCTGCTGGACGATCTGGTTAGCCAGGTAGGAGAAAACGGATGGGCTGTAAGGATCATACAGGTGTCGCAGGAGACTGGTGCCTGGTTTGCTGACGTATATGTCGATGACAATACCCTGTACGCCCCGATCTGCTCGGTCATCAGGCAGAAAATGCCTGCCGACTTCAAACTGACCTTCTTTCTTAAAGGTTCCATTAGCGATTATTTACATTTCTAACCGCAACAGTAGCAGCCATTTTGGCAGCAAGTCTGTTACGCGGGTAAGTCCTCAAAGACCAGTAAATCCGCCACCGCCTGGTTCAATATTTGTCCCATTCCGGCTACTTGGAAATCAAGCGATTACAGCGAAAGCGGTAGTCGCTTTTTTCATGCTACTACAACAATGCTACAACATCTTGGT
Source organism: Flavobacterium psychrophilum (assembly GCA_003243255.1). Next base: position 819 of record QFQM01000761.1, read on the forward strand.
TTCACGGCAGCTATATAACTCTTAGCAATAATTGTTAACTTTAGTTCATAGAGACGTTAACCACCTTTTACCTCACATTACTACACAAGTAAAAGTGATCTAAGACACATTCCTAAAAATTCAGTAGGAATGCTGTTGTTATAAATCCTCCTTTTTTCTATAATACAGATAATTCCATAACAACTTATCAGGATAAATATGAACCCATCTGAACCTCTAGTAGAAACTGAAAAATGGAGATATATTCTTTTAAATGGCCAAGCGAAAAAAATCTCTGTCTTAAATCCAAAGTTTGACAAGGGAAGTCTTATATCAATAAATGGCCTTAAGCCTTTTGATAAAAAAGACGCCGATGGTCAACCTGCGAAACCAACAGTAAGTGATGCTTACCACTTAATTCGTGAGCAG
>QFQM01000167.1 GCA_003243255.1 Flavobacterium psychrophilum
TCCAGTTGATGCTTTCACAAAAGCCTTTGAATATGAATTTTCGTCAAAATTTGTAAGCAGCACATTTTTTACCAAAGCACTCAGCTGAACAATTTCATGATCATTCAGGGCTGCAATTTCTATAATCCATTTTACGGTTTTATTATGCTCAAGTCCCAGGCGCGTACACTCCAATACCTGTTTTTTTACTTCTGCAACATTCCCGGTTTTAAAGCCCTCGTAATCCAACACAAAATCAAGATCGTCAGCACCATCGCTGATAGCCTTTTCTGCCTCTGCTAACTTATCCTCCAGAGAACCCTGCCCCAAAGGAAAATCAATAACGGTCCCAATCAACACTTTGCTCTCTTTTTCCTGTATCATTTCACGGGCTACAACAACCATCTCCGGTCTTATCATAACCAACTTATACTTTTCCGCTATAGCTTCCTGCACAGTGCTCTTAACCACTTCATTATTTTCCGCTTCGGTCAATCCTGCCTGACCAGCAGTTTTTAGATAGGTTGAATCTAAATATTGTCTTATATCCATATACAATCAAATAAAAATCCCTTCCCGAAAACGGAAAGGGATCAAAATTATTTTTTTAGCCTCTGGCGAAGCCATAATATAAAAATCGCAAATGCACTACCTGAAGTATTGGCTACTACATCAAAGATATCCGCATTACGTCCCGAAGTAAACAGTCCCTGACAAATTTCGATCAGGACACCATAACTCACTGCCGTTATAAAAGCAAATGCGAACGACTTTTTCAGCACACCCCATTTTACCTTGTAGTCTTTATAAAGCAATAAAGTAAATACAAAATAAAAGATAAAATGAACATACTTATCTTTATTCGGTATATCTAACCAGGCAGCTTCAGGAATTTTAGAAGCACTGACCATACACATGTAGGTGATAAAAATACCCCATACAATCGTGGCCAGCAAAAATTTATTACGCACCTATCAGCTCTTTGTATTGCTCACTGCTTAACAGTTCGCTCTCCTCTGATGGGTTTGCAATTTTTACTTTAACCATCCATCCGTCTCCATAAGGATCAGTGTTTACTTTTTCTGGAGTTGTTTCAAGAGAGTCATTGAATTCAACGATTTCACCTGAAAGAGGAAGGAAAAGATCAGATACTGTCTTAACAGCCTCTACTGTACCAAAAACCTCGTCTTTATCAAGAGTCTGATCAAGAGTATCAACTTCAACATATACAATATCACCAAGCTCTTTCTGAGCGAAATCTGTAATTCCTACAGTAGCGATATCTCCTTCAATTTTAACCCACTCGTGGTCTTTTGTGTACTTTAAGTTTGCTGGAATATTCATCTTAGTTTGTTTTTGGCAAATGTATGTTTTATAAAAATAATTGTAAAATGTTTTTCTATTAATTTCCGAAATTATACCTAAGCGTAAATCCGGTACGGATATTCGTCAATGGATATGATGTAGATATAACCGCTTTAGAGAACGAATGGTCGTAATAGAATATAGCTGTAAGGTTTTTACTGAACGCATAATCAGCCGTTAACTTAACCGACCAGATGTTCTGTCCTCCTCCTAGCTGATTGTTATCATAATCCAGGTAACGAACAATTGTTTCATTCTTTCTAAGAGAGAAATCAGTTTTAATATTAATATCACTCTTAATCGTGTTGGTAGGATTATCCGCAAGGCTGGAATTGATGATAACATCCTTTATACGGTAACCAAATCCAATAATGTATTCGTTTCCTTTAACCTCAGTAAGCAGGTTGTTATCAAAGCTCATGTTAAGCGATCTGTCTTTACGGATCTCTGCCAAAATCTTAATTGAGTTTTTCATCTCAAAATCAACACGGATAAGCGGATTGAACTGCTCAGTAAGGTTAATGTTCGAAATAATATTCTTGTTGTAGAAATTACCCTCTCCATTGTTATCACGTGCAATATCTCCTGTATTCTCATCGACACCATAATCAAAATTTGAACGGTATGAATTTACAGTATATGTTGCTTTATAGCTATGCTGTAATGAGAAACGCTTAAACTTATCCTTAAAGAACTTGTAGCGCATCAAACCTGTATATTTTACAATCCAGTTTGGAAGCGGTATATCCCTTAAGAAACCTGTTGAGACCTTAGACGCATCCTGACCCGAATAAGCCGACATAAACGCAGGCAATAATACCGCCTGGCTGTTGCGTCCAAAACCTACAGGATAACCGGCATTCGCTTTAGAGAAATCACTATCAGTAGGATTATCAGTATATACCGGGAAGTTTGTTGTACCATAGTGCGCTGTCGCAAGCCTGTTAGCTATAACCAGCCTGTTTTCCCTCATCTGATCAAATGCAGCAGATCCATTCACATCACTTTTACTAAATGCAGTACCTATTATTATAGTAGACATCTGGAAATTACCAAAAGTATAAGGTGAAAGCGAATTATAATTTAACTGTCCATTGCTGCCGGTGCTTACATCATACTGTTCAGAATAGTTATCGGCATAATTTCTGTTTGCCGCAAGGTCAATGGTAAAATCAGGAAACAGATCAACTTTAGCGGTAATACCAAGCTCTTTTGTATTAACCTGCGTAAAATTCTGATTGTACTCAGGGTACGAGGTCAGATAACCATTTCTTGCCGCAATCATACGAACATCATCATCCTGACTACCAAAAATAAAGTCAAGAGTTGGCTTGCTCGTACCAAAGAATCCAATACCCGGAAGGTAACCCGGAAGCACCGTTCCATTGGTTTCATTATAGTTCACCTGAATATTTTTCACACTGGTAAGCACTCCGATAAGACCATTTACTAAGGTATTACCATCTGACGCAGGTTTAGGCGCAGCGGTAATTTTCTCACCCGGTTTAGGCGCAGCTTTTGGGGCTGCAGCAGGTCCTTTAGCAGGCTTCTTTTTACCCGTAAGCCCAACATATTTATACAGTAGGTCTAAATTCAGTGTAGTATTCAGCTTGTGCGAATTCTTATTCTGAATGGTATTACCCAAATCATAAGTTACATTTTGATAATCTGCTTCTGCAAGTGCATCATTAGAACGCAACCAACCATAAGAACCACCGTAAGTATAGGTTGCTTTCACAAAACTCAAGGCCGGTATCTTACTAAGCGGCAAATCATAATTCAACAGGTAGCTCTGATCATGCTGATTGGTTTCTCCCATATCCCAGAAATCACTCCAGATATTATACCCATCTAACGGCCTGCCGTTAGGATCAAGATAATTCCTTACGATATTACTTGTCGCCACGTTATAAGTAAGCTTAAGTGACTTAGTAATATTGTAATTGAAGCCATACCTGTATTCAAAGAAATAATTCCTTCTGTACAGCGGACTGATAGGAATACCATCAACATCAACATTCCTGAATTCCTGCCTGTTAAACTGTCTGGTAACATTTGTACTGAAGGTAATATTGTTAGGAAGATAATTGAAATTAAAGTCCTGCAGTATTTTCCAGTACTGGCTTTTTTTCATGAAATCACTATTCTTAAGCGGTTCAACAGCTTTAGGTTTAAACGTAAAGTTATAGTCTACCCCTGTTTTCAACTGTTGGTCAACCAGGCTCTCAATCTCATAATCATGGTGATTGGTCTGGTTAAACGAATAATTGAACGTTAAGTTCTCCGGATCATAAACGTGTTGTTTCTGTTCCGGCGCCCTGTCTTTCTTAACACCAATAAAGTTGATGCTCTTACGCTTTGTATAATCAATCGCTCTTTCACGCAGATTGTCTTTCTCTGCCTGATCGTTCGTATTATCAATCATCTGTTCCAGCTTAACATCCTGCTGGAATGGATCGTACTCCGGTGTAATGATCTCTTCACCCACCCCATAGTTAAATGGAACATTAATACCCCATTTCTTAGGAAGTAGCTTACCAAGATTAACATTGGTAACGATATCATATTGCTTGGTATCTTCCCTGCTACGCTCATTCGGGCTTTGCTCGATAGTACCAAAACCAATGGTACTCATCCTACCTGTTGCAGAAACATTGGCAAAATCAGCAAAGTTGGTATCCATACTGGCTACAGCAGCCATACCACCTTTATTATCCATGTCCGAAAGGCGAAGCTCATTAAACCAAACTTCTCCTCTCAGGTTTTGTGCCGTATCATTCCTTACCCCTAACATTAGGGTCCTGATGTTACCAAAGTTAGGATTACCACGGATACCAATCCACATATGAGGACTCAATGAAGGATCGAGCTCCTGAGCCGGTATATAAACAACTCCGTTCTCATCAGGTTGCGGAACATCACCATTAAGTTTTCTTACCTTAAGTTTAGTCAATGCATCAAGCGTAACCAATATTTCGTTATCTGCCGGCCATATATCTTCAGGCAGTCTTGCATTCTGAGGCGTAACCTCAAGCTCCATCTGCACTTCATAGAAGTTATCCGTAAAGTCATTACCAAAACGCATAAATGCTTTCATCTGGTATTGCTGCAATGCTCTTGATGTACCATCATCTACAGGTAATGACTCAGCATGCGTAAACATCCTCAGTTTTTTAAACTGACGCATATCCACATTTACGTTTTTGAAAACTGCACGCGAATCTCCTGGCTGAAGCCCGTCATCAGCATTCCCGGTAGCATCCGGATAAACCCTGATAGATAAGGCCTGCTCATTTTGATTGATCACTGCATTATTGGTATACAACTGTTCCCTTACAACACCCGGAGGCGAAACATAAGGTATAGGCACACGCGAACCATTCTCCTGAACGTTAAGCGCCACAACATCAAATCCTGTATGATCATCTGCAGGATTGATATCATTAGCCTGTAATGTACTGGTATATCTTCTCCATTCCCCTCTCACAAGGTCAAGTGAACCAAAACGAAGCGTAACTTCTTCCCTGAAGCCACTCATAACAATTCTCATGAAACGGATAGAACGCACGCTCTCAATTCCTCCAATAGGATCTCCGGCGTCTACCGGCACTTTGTATAGTAACCAACGTCCTTTTGCATTAGCACCACCTCCCGGAACCGGACGATCGAATTTCCTCTGGTCTACCAGGTAACCTTCGCCAGGCATCTGTCCCGGAGAGATAGGAATTTTATAACGATAGTAAGAATCAATAGTATTCATGGTATTATCCCTATTGATATCTTCAGTATCAGGAAGTGTGGTCGACCCTCTGTTAGTACTGCCAATGTCTACGGGAGAGTTTCCTTGTGTACCATTATAATTTTTATACTTATCCAATACGTTGCCCGAAGCGGCAAGATAGAACTGATAGTTATCTCCAGAAGGGTCTTCAAGACCAGCAAATTCAGGGAATTTAACCGCTTCTTCGTCATCCGTTAATCCATCAAAACCTACGTCCTGAACGGCACGGTTAGCATCATTGGTGTCAAATGCATAAATAAGCGATTGCGATACCGGCACATCTCCCCATACCGAAGAGAATACCGGTTGGTTTCCTCCTGCTTCCGGAAGCCCGTTTTCATATTGTTTCCTGTTATCTTTAAGGATATCTTCCGAAAGCTCCCCAAGGTTAATCTCAAGCAAACCGGTGTTAGTAGGATCTATACCTTCTCCACCATCAACTGAATAAGGGTCCATTACCCAAAACTGAACGTATTCAACGTTAGTCTGCTCAAAGTTGGTTGAGTTGATGGCACGCATAATACCTGCCCAGTTGTCGGTAGCTTCAGCCGGTGTAAACCTAAAGTCATTGGCCGGAAGCGAAGGGTTAAAGTTGTATGGCCCTCTTTCCTGAGGATAGTAGCTAAGATCCAGCGTATTCACTACAAGACTCTGCCCCGGTGCCACATCGGTTACCGGATAAAGCTCTTCGTAATATATACGTCTTGTACGATTAGAAGCTATATCTTCAGGCGGAACATCTGCTCCTCCTGCACCCGATGCATAAAACACAGGATCAATACTATACCAGGCCAGTTTACCCCTTCTCCATCCGTAAGAAAGGTCATTTGCCGGCACAGTTACTTCACCCCCATCGCCAAAGGCAGCAGGCGAACTTGATAATGTCCATCCAAGTGGAGAACGCATATCAATATTAGTTTGCGAACCTTCAAAATCATCTACATAGGTAGTAGCCTCACCATTAAACTGGTCAGCTTTAGATGCTCCCGGTTTAAGGTATGCTATTTCTCCCCTGAATGAGAAATTGGAAGGCACATCAGTATCAAGATTCGGTAATTTGTTTACTAAGCGCGTAAAGAATGGCACCTCAGTAGCATAATTTACATTAAGTCCGAAAATAGTATTATTTACCGATTCCTGACCGTAGTTTGTTTTATTGGTAAACGGCCTTTCTGACATATTCAGTAAAGTACCACCAATTAAAAACTTATCATTGAATTTATGTTCGATGTTAAATCCGGCAAAACGCCTTGTCTGCTGGCCAAAAACAGAGTTATTTTCTACCGAAACTTCAATAGGCGTATTCGATGCCTGAAGTGACGGATCTAATATCTGAACCCTGCCCAGCTGGTAGTTCACTGTATAGTCAACACCCTCAACAAGCACCCTTCCACCGGCAGTAACCACAACAGATCCCTGCGGCACGTTGAATGCCCCAATCGGAATACCATCGCCTCCGGTTGATTTAAATCGTCCTTTTAACTGGAACTTATTCTTCTGGCTATCCTGCATTGCATCCGCCTGTGTACTCTTATACAATTTGCGGTATACATATTTTTTCTGGTTGTTGTCTACGTAGCTGGTTTCCGGAGTAGTGTTATAATCCGGTGCTGATGGATTAAGTTTATAATACAAATGCTCACCAAAAGGCTCAACAGTAGTAAAGATAATCCGTCCGTTTTGGGTATCAACCGTAAGGCCCGGAACAAAGTCAAAGAAACCGTCTCCATCCACCTGAGGGTCATTGGTATAATTCAGCCTGTCTACATTAAATACACGCAATAGTGGTGTATTGGCAACTGCCGAATCTACATCAGGATCTGTTCCCTGCTCCGGCAGCGGCGACTGGGCATCAGCCGGCGTAATATAGTTTAGCGGAGATGGGTCGGTATACATGATGTTCATCCTGAAATCTTCCTGCGATAGCTGGAAAGCACCCGGAATCATGTAGATGTTTTTCATCATCAAATCCCATACAGGCTCAGAAGTGTTTACAAGATTACTCTTAAGCATCTTAAGCATCAAGCTCTTTGTGCTTGGTATAGGAGACGCTTCCGGAGTAGCTCCCGGAGTAACATCTGTTGCTGCAACCCCATCAGTACCAAATTCCCCTACCTGATACACTTTGTCTCCTACTGTATACTGGTATGCAACAGCAAGCACTTCATCATTGTTCAGTTTCTGGTTAAGGGAAATATAACCTAATTGAGCATGGTATGTATATTCGCTTTCAGTAAGCTTTCTTGCATTTTCAAGTTTAGAATAATCACGGCCTTCAGAAATTGGCCCTAACTGAGTGTTAAAGCTGTTACCATCTACAGTAACAATTTCCCTGATTGTTGAATTAAGCCAGCCTTCTGCAGTACCTATCTTCTCAGGATCTAATTTGTTATTTTCGTTATCCGGGAATAAATCAAATTTAGTACCGTTAACAGCATTAAAGAATTCATCTGTTGTATTAGCAAATACCCCAACCGTCTCAGCTGTAACTTCAGTATTGGTGTTAGGCTTCAAAAGTCGGCTTTCACCCAAATCCTGAAGTGCAATAATATTCCTTGAATTATTTTCAGTCGCGTTTATCCTGTTTTGCCTGTTCGTAACCCAAACCTCAATACGGGTAATTTGCACCCTTGTATAAATCTGAGGATATTTCCTAAGCGCATAGTCATAATTATTCCTGAAGTACTGTGAAAGGAAGAAGTGTTTATCAGTATCGTAGTCAAGGGCAAACATCTGGAAGTCCTGAATGGTTCCGCCGCCCTGGGCTGTTACTGTTTTTGTTTGCGATTTTTGTTCGGAGAAGATACCGGTTACAGTTGTTTTACCAAACTGCAATGCCATCTTAACCCCGAAAAGGCTTTGCGCACCTCTTACAAGCGAGTTAGATAATGGGAAACTCACGTTACCTACTTCAATTTTCTGGATGATATCATCCTCTGTAGGGGTATATTCAAGTTTTATAAGATTCTGGAAAGCAAAGGTAGACTCGGTATCATAGTTGGCCGTTACATTCAGCCTTGTACCAACCTTACCCTGAAGGCTCATCGAAATTCGCTGATCAAAATCAAAGGTCAGGGTTTTTCGATTTCTTGGAGATATCGCCGGGTTATCCTGTTTGGTATACCTAACGCCCAAATCAAGCTCAACAGATCCCTGTGGCTTGATATCTATAGTGTTTCCTCCAAATATGGTTTCGAAAAAGCTTGAATTTACGTAGTATCGGGGCAAAAGGTTCTTTTGTTGTTCCTCAGTCCCCTTACCGTCCATCGCGTTAGATTTCTCCTGGAAATACTGACGCATCGACTCCCTTAATACCAACTCCTGGTATTGCTCCGGAGTAAGTATAATAGGATAGTTTATATTAAACCCATCAAATTTTTTGGTAAAGATGTATTTATTAGTTACAGGATCATAGGTATATGCCTCAACTATACTGACAGGGTTAGGAATTTCAACTTTTCCGGTATTGTATCCTTTTATTGTATCGCGTGATTCTTCTTCCTCTTCGGTTACCTGTGCCTGCACCGCAACTCCAAAAAATAAAAATACTGCGGAAAGGGCGTATTTTAAGTTCCTGCAAAAATCTTTAGAGTAATCTGTTTTCAAGGACTATAAATTTTTTAATGCTTGTTTTATAATTGTCTCCACACTCGCCGACGGATTCTCTTTAACAATCTTTTCTATAACCTTTTCTGCCAACTTCTTGTTAAAGCCCAATACCTCCAAGGCAGATAACGCTTCTTCTTTATTTGTATTGTAGCCCGAACCAGAAACTTCTTCTAAATCGTATAGTTTTAACACTTTATCCTTTAAATCGAGTATAACCCTTTGGGCCGTTTTAGCACCAATACCTTTTATAGACTGAATTGTCCCTACATCACCCGACCCTATAGAATGTATAATTTGTTTGGGTTCAAGCGACGAAAGCATGGTTCTGGCGGTACCGGCTCCCACTCCGGAAACCGATATCAGCAACTTGAAAAGCTCCCTTTCTGCCTTTTCGGCAAAACCAAAAAGCGTATGGGCATCTTCCTTAACCTGCAGGAAAGTATAGAGTTTTATATTCTCAGAATCGGGCAACAACGAAAATGTGTGCAACGATATATTAACCTGATACCCTACTCCATTGCAGTCTATTACCACATCGGTAGGTGTTTTTTCCACTAATCTCCCCTGAAGGTGTGCTATCATAAATGTTTGTTAAGCCGTTCCCAAAAATAATAAAATTCTTTAACCCTTCGCTAAAAACTATTTGTTTGCCATTTTAAGGCGGTATTCTTTTTCCTGAGCATCAACTACAGCTACTGCTGCCATGTTTACCATTTCCTCAACGCTTGCGCCAAGCTGGAAAATATGCACCGGCTTATCCATACCCATCATGATAGGACCAATAGACACCACATGATCAAGTTCTTTTAAAAGCTTGTAAGTGATATTTGCTGCCTCAAGATTAGGGAATATCAGCGTATTTACTTTTTTACCCGCCAGTTTA
>QFQM01000762.1 GCA_003243255.1 Flavobacterium psychrophilum
GCACCATGTCACGCGCCGCACGCCACTCCTCCACCGAACCGACCATGGGGAACATGATCCGCAGCGGGCGACCGTCGGCCGAGGCGAGCAAGGCGCGCAGCTGGGTTTCGAGAATCTCCGGACGCTGCAGGCTCAGGCGAATGCCGCGCACACCGAGGAAGGGGTTTTCCTCGGCCGGCATCGGCCAGTACGGCAGGGGCTTGTCGCCGCCAACATCCAGCGTGCGCACCACCAGCGGGCGCCCGGCGAGGGCATCGAGTACGCGCCGGTATTCGCGCTCCTGCGCGGCGTGATCCGGCGCCTGGGCATGCTCCATGAACACCAGCTCGGTGCGCAGCAGGCCCACCGCTTCTGCGCCCAGCTCCACGGCGTCGGCGGTTTCGCCGCTGGCACCGATATTGGCCGCCACTTCCACACGCACACCGTCACGGGTCTGCGCTTCGCTAAAGCGCTCGGCATGCGCCTGCTCGCGCCGCTGCTGCGCCGTCTCACGTTCATGCAGCGCCTGGTCACGCTCGGCCGCATCCGGGGCGATGCGCAGCAGGCCGCTGTCGCCATCGAGCAGCAGCGGCGTGCCTTGCGCCAGCGCCAGCACACCATCACCGGCACCGACCACGGCGGGAATTCCCAGGGCGCGAGCGATGATCGCGCTGTGCGCGGTGGCGCCCCCCTGCGCGGTCAGGATGCCGGCCACGCGCTGACGGTCGAGGCCAGCGACGTCCGACGGCACCACTTCAGCCATCACCAGGATGTACGGCTCGTTCGGCTCACTGGGCAGCTCTACGCCACACAGATGCGCCAGCACACGGTTGCCGATATCACGCAGGTCCGCTGCCCGCTCGGCCAGCAGCGGGTCATGCAGCGCCTCCTGACGCTTGGCCGCCGCCTCGACCTCGACCTGCCAGGCTGCTTCGGCGCTTGCCCCCTTGCCCAGGCGCGCCTCGACGTCTTCACGCAGCGCTGGATCGGCGAGCATGGCCAGGTGGGCACTGAAGATTTCCCGAATGCTCGCTACACCGGCGCCATCGACCAGACGCTGGATCTGCGCGGCGACAGCGGCCAGGGCTGAACCCAGTCGTGAACGCTCCTGCTCGACACCCTGGCCTTGCTCGGCGAAATCAAACGTCGGCGGCGTGCGCACCAGCACCGGGCCGATGGCGATACCGGGCGAGGCACCGACCGCCTGCAGACGGCTACCGGCAACAGGGGCGACCGCTTCGACCGG
>QFQM01000763.1 GCA_003243255.1 Flavobacterium psychrophilum
GCCATCGGCGCCCGCGACTACCCGGTGGTGCAGAACGGCATCCTGCTGATCGCCTGCCTGGTGATCCTGGTCAACTTCATCGTGGACATCCTCTATGGCCTGGCCAATCCCCGTATTCGCCATCAGAAATAAGGACGGCGCCATGCACAGCCACATCGATTGCGTAGGGTGGATGACGCTTCACCCATCCACCATCACGGCACCCAAGCGGTGGATGAAAAGAACGTCATCCACCCTACGGGAGGTGCGTCCATGACCACCTCCACCGCCCTCGACCAGAGCCTGCTCTACCCCTCGCCGCTGAAGGAGTTCTGGCAGGCCTTCAGCCATAACAAGGGCGCCGTCTGTGGCCTTGGCTTCATGCTGCTGATGCTGTTCTGCGCGCTGTTCGCCCCCTGGATCGCGCCGCATCACCCCAGCGAGCAGTACCGCGACTTTCTGCTCACCCCGCCGGTATGGCTGGACGGTGGCCAATGGCGTTTCCTGCTGGGCACCGACGAACTGGGCCGCGACCTGCTCTCGCGGCTGATCCATGGCGCGCGCCTGTCGCTGCTGATCGGCCTGGCCTCGGTGGTGCTGTCGCTGATTCCCGGCATCCTCCTGGGTCTGGCCGCCGGCTTTTTCCCGCGCCTGCTCGGCCCTTCGATCATGCGCCTGATGGACATCATGCTGGCGTTGCCGTCGCTGCTGCTGGCGGTGGCCATCGTCGCCATCCTCGGCCCGGGGCTGATCAACACCATTTTCGCCATCGCCATCGTCTCGCTGCCCTCCTACGTACGCCTGACCCGCGCCGCGGTGATGGGCGAGCTGAACCGCGACTACGTCACCGCTGCGCAACTGGCCGGCGCCAGCCTGCCGCGGCTGATGTTCGTCACCGTGCTGCCCAACTGCATGGCGCCGCTGATCGTGCAGGCCACCCTGAGCTTTTCCTCGGCGATTCTCGACGCCGCCGCGCTGGGCTTTCTCGGCCTCGGCGTACAACCGCCGACGCCCGAGTGGGGCACCATGCTGGCCTCGGCGCGCGACTATATCGAGCGCGCCTGGTGGGTGGTGACCCTGCCCGGCCTGGCCATCCTGCTCAGCGTGCTGGCGATCAACCTGATGGGCGACGGCCTGCGCGACGCCCTCGACCCGAAACTGAAGAATGCGCAATAAGGAATCCAGAATGAGCCATACCGTAGCCCGGATGCAATCCGGGGACAGCGCCCGAGCGAACCGACCCG
>QFQM01000764.1 GCA_003243255.1 Flavobacterium psychrophilum
GCGCCAGCCACTGGCCGATCAGCCCGCCCATGGACAGTCCGCAGAAATGCGCCTTGGCGATATCCAGCGCGTCGAGCAGGGCCAGCACGTCGCGCCCCAGTTGCTCGATGCTGTAGGGCCCTTCAGTCACCAGCGACTGGCCATGGCCGCGGGTGTCGTAGCGCAACACCTGGAAATGACGGGTGAGCGCCGGCATCTGCACGTCCCACATGTGCAGATCGGTGCCGAGGGAGTTGGACAGCACCAGCACCGGCGCGCCGGCCGGGCCTTCGAGCTGGTAGTTGAGGTCGCCATCGGCGAGACGTACGGCAGGCATGGATAACTCCTAACGCGAAAATTGCGTGTGTTCGGCGACGGCCCGCTGCACCCAGCGACGGGCCTGTCCCAGGTAATGGGCCGGATCGAGTAGACGCTCCAGCTCGGTAGCGGACAGCTCTGCGCTGACCTCGGCATTGGCGCCGAGCACCGCACGCAGGTGCACGCCCTGCTGCACCGCCTGGCGGCAGCACTGCTCGACCAGGTGATGGGCGGCGTCGCGGCCGATGCGCTGGGCCAGGGCGATGCTCACCGCCTCGGCCAGCACTAGGCCCTGGGTCAGTTCGAGGTTCGCACGCATGCGTGCGGCATCCACCTCCAGCCCCGGCACCGCCAGCAGCGCCTGCTGCAGCGCGCCGGAGACCAGGCAGCAGAGCTCCGGCAGGGTTTCCCACTCGGCGTGCCACAGGCCCAGGCTGCGCTCGTGCTCCTGCGGCATGGCGGCGAGCATCGTCGCCACCAGGCCCGGCGCGCGAGTAGCGGCGCCGATCAGCACGGCGGCACCGACCGGGTTGCGCTTGTGCGGCATGGTCGACGAGCCGCCCTTGCCTGGCGCCGACGGTTCGAAGACTTCGCCGGCCTCGGTCTGCATCAGCAGGCTGAGGTCGCGGCCGAGCTTGCCCAGGCTGCCGGCGATCAGCCCGAGCAGGCTGGCGAACTCCACCAGGCGGTCGCGCTGGGTGTGCCAGGGCTGCTCGGGCAGGTGCAGCTGCAATTCATCGGCCAGCGCCTCGGCCACCGGCCAGGCCTGCGCGCCGAGCGCCGCCAGGCTGCCGGAGGCGCCGCCGAACTGCAGGCACAACAGGCGCGGCTTGAGTTCACTCAGGCGCTGACGATGGCGGGTGACGGCGCCCAGCACGCCGGCCAGCTTCATGCCCAGGGTCACCGGAGTGGCCTGCTGCAGCCAG
>QFQM01000765.1 GCA_003243255.1 Flavobacterium psychrophilum
TATCTTTGATTGTTGTTGTACATGGTGCTTTCTGGACAGATAAAGATGACTTAGTGAGTTTTTCGACATTTATTCAACCTAATACACGTTTAAACAACCCGTGGCCGGTAACAATTTTTTGGAGATCAACAATCACATAACTTACAATACCGAACAACTTCAACCCAACGCCGTTCCTGCAATTATTCGCCCCGACGTTTGCAACCCCACTGCCAACATGCTTCCGGCAGCACCGCCAAGTCCACCAACTCGCGGTTGTAAGTAGCGTGTCTGATTTGATCGACTGTCAGTCCAGCCACTTACACGACTCAGTTTGTCTCGGCAAGTTAGTTGAAGCAGGAATTGACGGTAGTTTTTGATTACCAGTAGAGTTAGTAGGGCATTAGCGGCAGGTAGAAAAGACAACGGAGTCATGATCATTACGCCAATAAATTCGGTCCCCGTTTCCAAGAGGAGGCCGGTTGTGACGAGGATCAAAGGGAACGAAGAGAAAATAAAGGCAATTGTGGTCTGAAAAAGGGAGGAGGTTAAGTTGGGTGGGTTTATTGGATGAGAATAGAAGTAACTTTTTGGAATTAAAAATCCGGGTTTGGTTCATTTTTTGCGTTTGCTAATTTTAATTGTGAAATAAGAATTTTTAGTCATTTCAAATCCTCTACCTGTGCCACCAATATCCAAGTGAACTGACTTTGCAACGATCTTGTCCGTTGACTTCTCGTGCTTACCGTCGATCTGTTAATGAATTTGTACGCCGCCGTAAAATAGTAAAAAATCAATCCTATCGCAATGACGGTAAAGCAAAAAGTTAGGTAAGCTGCAATTAGTGTTCCTGAATCGCTTTTCTCTCCGGCATAACCAAAAAATTCCTCATTTTCTTCGCGCCACTCCTTCGAAAACGCCCGCATGTAGAACTCTCGTGGACGACGTAGGGACTGGGACGCGGCGAGGCCACAGGCGGCACCGACCAACAAGCCTCCGGATAGTGAAATGACAAGTGATTTCAGAAGAGAAGTAAAAGAGATCTGGGATCTGAAAATGGAGGGAGTGAATTGAGCGTGGGAAGAGGTAGGTTAAGCTATGGGTTGGAAAGGCGAAAGAGTGAACTTTTAATTTGCTACCTCATTTTGAAAACCTGTTTTAAACCAAACTTTTCTTCTTGAACTCACTTTGAAATGATCAAATACCGAAACCTGTACAAAGCGGGCAGGATCAACACGCCGT
>QFQM01000766.1 GCA_003243255.1 Flavobacterium psychrophilum
GCACACTTTATCATGACATTTGAAAATTTAAATATTTCAGCTCCCATACTTAAAGCTTTGGGGCAACAAAATTATACAACACCAACTCCCATACAAGAACAGGCCATACCGGTAATCCTTTCAGGTAAAGACCTCATAGGATGCGCCCAGACCGGCACAGGTAAAACCGCTGCTTTTGCAATCCCTATTTTACAACAACTGGCAGGCAAGCAGGCAGGCAAAAAAGCCATAAGGTCACTTATACTTACACCCACGCGTGAACTGGCAATACAGATAAGCGATAATTTTAAGGCTTATGGACAACATCTTACCTTAAAACATACAGCCATTTACGGAGGGGTGTCACAATTCCACCAGGTAAAGGCACTACGGAGCGGTATTGATATACTGATAGCCACGCCCGGCAGGTTGCTGGATTTACAACAACAGCAGTACGTAGACCTTTCTGACCTTGAAATATTTGTACTGGATGAGGCAGACAGTATGCTCGACATGGGTTTTGTACGTGATGTAAAAAAAATCATTACAAAGCTACCGGCTAAAAGACAGACCTTATTTTTCTCGGCCACTATGCCCCACGCCATACAACAATTGGCTGACAGCTTGCTTAAAAACCCGGAATACGTAAGTGTAGCCCCGGTATCTTCCGCTGCAAAAACGGTGAGCCAAAGCGTTTACTTTGTAGATAAAAGGGATAAGGAAAAACTGCTGACGCATATTCTTAATGATGTATGTATTTCGCGTTCGCTGGTATTTACCCGCACCAAGCGTGGCGCTGACCAGCTGGTAAAGCTTCTTGTTAAAGAAGGCATATTTGCAGCAGCCATACATGGTAACAAGTCGCAGAATGCAAGGCAAAAGGCATTGCAGGGTTTTAAGGTAAACCAGCTCCGCGTACTTGTGGCTACCGACATAGCAGCCCGTGGCATTGACATTGATGAGCTTCCACACGTGATTAACTTTGACCTGCCCGATGTGCCGGAAACTTACGTACACCGAATTGGCCGTACAGGTCGTGGCGGTAATAGCGGGACGGCGGTATCGTTTTGTGGCACGGAAGAAAAAGCTGACCTGAGAAGCATAGAAAAACTCATTGGTTTTAAGCTGGCGGTTTCCTCTTTGTAATCCCTTCGGCCAGCGGAATTAAAACACCAGGCAATAATACAGTATTTCACTTTTAAAATCATTTATATACGATGGCAGATTCTTTTTTTAAGAA
>QFQM01000767.1 GCA_003243255.1 Flavobacterium psychrophilum
CGACCTCCAGCTGGTTGAACTCGAGAAAGATCTTGTCCAACTGATCGGCCGCAATGCCCCGGCCGCTGTCCCACACCTGCAGCTCGACGAATGCGCCACGGCGCCGTGCACCGAGCAACACGCCGCCCTGCTCGGTATAACGGCAGGCATTGCTGAGGAAGTTGCGCAAAATGCGCGTCAGCAAGCGGAAATCGGTATGCACCGCATAACTGGCAATTCGCGCCCGTAAGCGCAAACCACTGGCCGAGGCCACGCTTTCGAATTCCGAAGCCAGCGGCGCCAGCAGCTCTTCAAGGCGATAGACATCGAGATCCGGCTTGATCGCGGCCTGATCCAGTTTGGAAATATCCAGCAAGTCGGCCAGCAGATCTTCAGCGCCTTCCAGCGCCAGGTGGCTGCGCTCCACCAGATTCTGCTCGGCGCTTGGCAGTTCACGCTCACGCAATGTGGAGATCAGCAGGCGCGCCGCGTTGAGTGGCTGCAGCAGGTCGTGGCTGGCCGCGGCCAGGTACTTGTCCTTGCTGCGGTTGGCTGCCTCGGCGGCGTCGCGCGCCTCGCGCAGGGCCAGCTCGATACGCTCACGTTCCTCGATCTGCCGCTGCAGATTGCGGTTGGATTCGAGCAGCTCGAAGGTGCGTGCGGCGACGCGGCGCTCCAGTTCGTCGTTGAGTTGTTGCAGACGTTGCTGCGCCTGCTTGCGCTCGGTGATATCGGCGACAAAGCCTTCGAAAACGCCCTCGCCTTCGGGCTTGAGCAGCAGGTTCATCAGCACGTCGATGGTGCTGCCATCGCGCCGGCGCAGGCGCGTTTCGTAGCCGAGCAAAGCCTGGCCCTGACTCAGGCGCTCACGAATCAGCGTCAGCTCATCGAAGCCGCCAACGAACAGGTGCCGGGCCAGATCGTCCGACGACCACAATACCTGCTGCGGATCGTCATAGCCGAGCATTCGCGCCATCGCCGGGTTGGCCGCCAACACGCCGTCCTGCAGGCTGGCCTGGATAATGCCGTGCACGGCGTGCTCGAACAGCCACTTGTCGCGGTTGCGCTCGGTTTCCAGCTCTTCCAGACGCGCCAATAGCTCGGGGTAATGGCTCTTGCGCGCCGACTGGCTGCCGAGCCCCAGCAGCCCGGCCAGCGCTTCGTCAGAGCGCCTCGCCATACACCACCTCGACGTCACGCTGGGTCGATTCACGCGGGTTGGTGAGGATGCACGGGTC
>QFQM01000768.1 GCA_003243255.1 Flavobacterium psychrophilum
GAAGACTTCCCCCTCCAACCTATGTAGTCATCAATCCAGCCAATGCACGTTGCCACTACTACTATGAGCTAAACACTCCCGTGTACTACACAGCCAATGCAAGAAGAGCACCGCAAAACTATTACGAAAACACCGACCTTGCTTTAACTAGTGTTTTAGGGGCCGATTCTGCATATGCTGGCAAGTTTGCGAAGAACCCTATGCATGAGTCCTGGAGAACGATTTATCACAATGCCAGATATGATTTAGAGGACTTTGCTGAATGGGGTCTAGATTTATCTAACCACAAGAAGAAGAGGAAGGTAGAAAGAGAGCTAGGTGGACGAAACACTACCCTTTTTAACAAGCTTCGTGAATGGGCATATGTCCAAGTCAAGAAAACACCGTCCTATGACCTTTTCCAGCAATATGTTGACTCCAAGGCACTCTCTATCAACAAAACCTTCGTAGATTGCCAATACGGGGTTCTAAGTGCCAAAGAAACGCTTTCTACTGGCAAGTCTGTAGGGAACTGGACATGGAGACACCAAGCAACCATAGGCAATGGCGATCCCAATAGAGGAATCATGCAGCTACCAGCAGACATGTCATTGAAGGCCAAACTAGCTGCTGGCGCTGCATATGCTCACGAGAACAATACTGCGAAGCAGACGACCCGCGATGCAGTCATTGCAGCAGCGATTGCTGTGAAGGCTTCTGGCTTGATGGTCACTCAGCAGTCTGTTGCCATTCGCGCTGGAATTCCTATTCCAACAATTAGACGTTATTGGAATGATGTTGACAATGCACTTGGACTCTACAAAAGGTGAGCCAAAATTTTTCCGCAGGGAATTTATTTGCTTTCGCAAATATCTCTTTCGCTAATGTACTATTAATTAAATATCTGATGATGTACTTAGTTGAAAATTCAACTATATGATCATTTTGCCCCCTATCAGATATATACCCATTAATGGGTGGTTTCATGCAAAGGAAATTCCGAAGGATTTATAACAAAAACAATGATCCCGAATGGGCTTTCAAAGCAAAAAGAAGTGTCCGAAGGACTAAAGAGAAAGAAGTAAAGAAAAATTGGCGGTCCACTTTTTTTCACCACTTTCCTTGAACAATCAGCTAACAGCACTTAGTTGAAAACCCAACTATATGATGTCTAGGTGTCTATCAAGTAAGCAGATAAACAAAAAGCACCCGCAGGTGCCTTTTATCTTATTCATCTT
>QFQM01000168.1 GCA_003243255.1 Flavobacterium psychrophilum
TCAGGGCATCCATTATCCGCTCTTTGTTTTCGATTTCCAACTGATCGTGGCGATATTTATCAATGCATCTATTCTGCGCAGTGACGTACAGAAAGGCTTCTATATCTGATAGACTTTCAAAAGCCTTTTCAGACCGGAACAATTTAATCATAGCATCCTGGGCTGCATCTTCCGCATGGAATACTGCGCCCCTATTCTGTAAAACAGTAACAAGGGTGAGAAAAAACTCAGTATATAACCTGTCGAATGCTTTATTATCCTTATTATTAATCCCCTCCACCAGGGATCGTTCATCTTCACTCATGCGGAAAAAGGTTTAATGGTTTGAACGGGGTCGTTCTTCACAAGTGATAGTGGAGCAGGTCCTTGCATGGATTGGATCGATCACATCAATAACATTATCAATATACGAAAAAAGCCTTTTGCAACGTGTATTTCAGCTGATCTGCAGCTTTACCGGCCATTTATTATCATAAATCAACCCTGCCTGCCACCCGCATGGATGGCAGACAGGGAACTGCTACACATAAGCACTTATACCATTGGGATCTACGGGATTACTTATCCCATCCCAGTAATTCATACACATCGTCGATGTTGTATTTGAAATACTGGCAAAACTCCCAGACGGTGATGGTCTGGCGTTTCTTTTTGCCGAGTTCTTCGCGCAGGTCGCTAAAGTCGCGACGTACCTGCCAAACCGATTTGTTCATCACCCTGGCAGCTTCTTTGGTAGTAATTGTTTTTAACTTACGCTTTGCAGTCATTGCAGAAAGTGTTTTCGTTAATAAAATTTTGGTTATTGCGGTACTACTGAACCTACTAAAGCGGTACTTACCAATCCATTTACTGTTTTTTAACCCAATAGCTATCCATGATGGTGACCGGTCCGGGCGTTGCCCCCGGACCATACCATTTGACCCAACCTACTACTATATATATACGATCATTTTGAAAAACATCACTTTTTTGCCGGTACCAGGCCGGTATGGTTATGTTCCTGACCGGTATCAAGGTGGTTTGGAGCGGGGCGGTTGCTTCTATGTTGTACTGCGCATCGATGGCCAGCAGGAGCACCTTGACGCGGTAGTGCGTAACCTGCGGCGGCGGGGAGACTGTTGCTACCGGATTGTGGGCGGGCAGCCGTATCCTGATCTGCTGCGTTGCGGGGTTGTATTCACTTTCTATTGTTATGCCGATCATTTCTTTCCAGGATGTGGTGGGATTCAAGTCGAGCCCTTTCAAGGTATCCCCATTTCCCTGCAGCAGGTTGCGCATGCCTGGCAAGTTGACCTTATCCTGCAACACTATTTTAGCCAGTGTGCTGCTGAGCTTACGCCTGGCGATCTTACTACCGGTGGCCTGTTCCACCATTTCACTCCAGCGTTGGGTTAATTTTACGATCGCGCCAAATTCTTTGGCCTGCTTGCGGGTGGCTGCAAAAGCAGGATCTGTTTTCACGCGCCTGGCGGAGAGACCGATCTTACGCACTTTGTAATAGCCGTCGCGGAGCGTGATCGTGACACCGGGGATGGCGCGCTTAGTTATGTGGGTTTCGTTGTTTGTTTGCATGCGTTTTATTTGAGTCGGGAAGTTGGAAAGACCGAAAGTCGGAAAGTCCGGAAGTCTGGAAGAAAACACCGTCTACGTTTGTGGTGGTCAGACGATGGGCTGGTAATAAAAGGGAACCGGGACGAGCCCGGTTCCGTGTTGCGGGTAGCTGTTATATCGGCGAAGCGAGATCGACTGCAGCGATCCTGAGCGCGTTGACGCTTTTACTTTGCGGATATACTTTACCATTGACCGTGAGTACGAACTCGATCCCTACGAGCAGGAACAACGGCAAGAGGCTGTTGGCCGGCAAGGTGAGGGTAAGCGGTCCCATGGTCGTGTTGGTGTTGCCCCATGGCAGGTTGGGCGTTTGCTGCCGCACGACCGTGAACTGGTTGCCTTCGAAATCGATGGCTGCTGCCGCTACAAAGAAATTGTAGTGGGTGGCGCCATCGGGCGCAGCCATGTCGGTAACCGGAACATGATCGGGCACCGTGACCGTGGACGTGCCAGTGACCCGGTTGATGCCTGCAGTGAGGGGCAGCTTAAATACCTGATCGAATGACATGGCGTTGTTGAACTCGAAGTCCTTCAACAGTGCCATATTGCCCAGGCTTACCTTCCGCTGGCCGTAATCGCTCTCCGGATCGGTTTTCAGGATGCGCACCATGAGCTGGGTGATGCGACTGACCACACGGTTGTCGGCCGCTTTGTCGATCTCCGTATTGCAGGCAGCGCGGAACAGTTTACCTGCCTTGCCGCCGGTGGCAAACTCCATCCCATTGAGGAGGGTGTTGCGGAATTTGGGATCGGTTTTGATGCGGTCGCCGCTGACACCGCCTTTGGCGCGTGCGAGGAAACCATCCTGCGATTTGTAGAAACTGATGTCATCAATGGTACCGCTCAGCTTGATGTGGCGGTTTATCTGCTTTGGCATTTTGTTTGCTTTTAAAAGGTTTGGATTGATTATGAAGTACCGTTGCCCGCGGTGCAACGGCTATAAACGGGTTTCGACCTTCGCTGCCGGACGCCAGCTTTCCGGCTGTTTCTGGTCAAAACTGCTTATTTGCTTACGACTACTATTTCGATACACTATCCATACAGCATCTATACAGCATCCATACACCATCGATACATTGTCTTCGCTGTTTGTCAGTTGACAAGTTGAAAAGTTGATAAGGTGAACAGCCTTCTCTTTACTGTCCAGACAAACGTACAACATCACATGGCCTTCCTCCAACTACACATGACCGTTTCTATCACTCATGCTCCATTTGCTCCTTTTATTTTTCAATCGTATAACGATCAATTTGTTACCAGTAAACGCAAATTTTAAATGCTATAAAAAGGAGCACCTGCGTCAATTCCGGGCATGACGGTTTGGAGACCGGGTACCCGGGATCGTATGTTTGCTTCATCACGATTGTCATGACAACGCATTGCTTCATTTTAAAAACTTATTATCATGGGCCAACAACGCGCCAAACACCTCAATAATCAACTGCCTGCCACGGGCAGTGCACAAGCTTATGCTTCGCGCGGCGAAGCGCTGATCCGCACCGCTTTCCATAAACACCTACAGGATATCCATGATCCTACGCAGACTCCCCGCCTGATATCGAAGCTCACCAGCATTATTACCAGCAATCCTTTGCATACCGTGGGACAGCGGAGCCTGCCTGCCGCCGATATCGGGCAACTGGAAGGGTTTGAATTTTGTGCGCAGCAATCGCTGCTGCGCTACCTGTTGTATCCTGCCGTGACCGTGGACCGGCGTACGGGCGTGTGCCAGGTGCAGCTCTCGCTCTTTAGCCGTCCCAAGCTCCCCTCCGCTTTGCGGTTTGTGACTCACTTGCAAGTAATCGCCGTGGCCTGCGAGCTGGACTTTGCCGGGGACAGCTTTGTAGCGTATGAACACAGCAGCCCGGCCCTGAACTTCAATGAGGACACAAAACTGACGCTGCAGCCGGGCATTCCTGTAGACTCTGCCCTTCCGATTGTGGTGGCGGTGGGCGTGCGCCTGCTGCAGGTGATCAATGGTATTCCGTATGTGATGAAGCAGGAAGGTAAGATCCCTTTCACCATCGTGAAGGCATCGCGGGCGGTACGCGCCCTGCAGGTAGATGTGGGGAGCCTGTCGGTGGTGCGGGGCTATTTGCCGAAGGAGGAGGAAGTCAGGAAGCCGGAGGCAGGAGGTAAGATGGAGGATACAGCGACTCCTGTTGCTGTTTTGGAAGACGCAGTTCCTGCACCTTCCAGGGCAGCGAAGCCGGGTTTGAAAAAAAGTGCTGCCAAACGAACAGCCACCAATAATAAGAAGCAGCCTGCGAAACGATCTGCTAAAGAAGTATAGGCTGATGGTTATATGGATGAGGCCGATCTGTATAACGGCAGCCGGGTTTCTTATCGCGATAATGGGTTTTGATCAGTAGCCTTTCAACCCGCCCGGAATGATTGCCTGTGCCAGCGGACGCTTACCGGAGCCGCCAGTACTCCCCTTTAGCTTACCGCTAACCAAGTGCTGGTACTGACAGCATTCCGGGCTGTTGATCGATCACCCAATTTTTTCACCTTTTAACTTGTTGATATGAGTATTCCCGAACGTATGAGCAGCCCTACCCCGCCCTTCTTTGCGAAGCTGCGGAATATAGGGCTGGTCCTTGCTGCAGTAAGCGGCGCTATACTTAGTACGCCAGTGACCTTACCGCCACTGCTGGTGACGATCGCCGGTTATATAGCCGTGGCTGGTACGGTGGCCAGCGCCGTGGCGCAGGCGGTGACGGCAAAGGATGAGAATTTGTAGATGGTTACTGTTTACTTTTGCCATGAAAAAGCCCTGCATTTCTATGCAGGGCAATTATAATGACCAGTCCTATTGTAATAAAATGCAAAGCAGACCGCTTATCACATAGACATAAAGTCAATCTATAATTAATTTTACAGACGGACACTCTAATTCGGCGGTACATTGAAGAGAAGTTGTAATGATTCTATCTTCCTTATCAAAGGCAGTAGCGTATATATTAGGCGGACCGACAACTAAGTCGCTAGCAGGTAAAATGGTTGTCAAATTGCAGATGGTCACAGAAGGACCGCCTTAAATCAAGGTTTTTGTACACCAGGCTCTGCCAAATACATTGACCTTGAATGCCAGCGCTCCTCCTAATATTGCACAGATAATCAAAGACGTCAATAGGATTTTTGCTTTCATTACTTAAAAATTAAAGGTAAAATACAATAATATAGACTATACCTAGTCTATAACGAGACGTACAGCGGGGCATTCCAAACATGTACATTGCAATGTAGTAGTAATTGGATTTCCTTCCATATCAAGGCTGGTTGCATATACATTTGGCGTACCGAATATTTCCATGCTATTTACAGCTAATGGAATATTATCACAATAACTAATTGAAGGGCCACCAGATATGTATGTTTTGGTACAAAAACTGGTATTGAATGCTTTTGCTTTAAACGCAAGTATGCCTCCGAGAGCAGCAAAAAGTGTAAAAGACAGCAGCATAATTTTTTCTTTTCTCATGATTCTGATGCTTTTTACATCCAAAAAGCTAAAGTTTAGGTTCGTTAGGAAATTAAAGTATATCAGCAGTAAAGGCTCAATAATCTTCAACTAAACTTATACGTGGACAATGAAGGTGTCCTGAACATTGGTAGGGGCTAAGGATCATGAAACCATTCCAATCGAGAGATGTTGCATAATAATTGAATTGTCCTGGGTAACCATAGGGGTCCGGGAATGAATTTGACACAAAATCAGGACAATAAGATGTAATTGTTAAAACGTAATCATAAGTAGATACACAGTAATTCAGCGAATAACTCTTGACTTTGAAAGCCAGCATACAACATACCGCAGCGAGCAGCACAACTGCCAGCAGCAGAATCCTTGCCTTTTTCATACTACAGTGCTTTTTACGTTGAAAAAGCTAACGTTTAGGGATTTTTACAATGAATTACATATAGCTTCACCAATTACGCTCCATTCATTGCGACTCCTATAAGTTATCTTACTGCAGGGCGATTAATAACTATAGACACATTGAATTTCTTCTAAGTTAATTATCTATTTTGATTGGGTCAGGAATATACTTAATGAGAAAAGTATTTTCCAATGTAATCTCTTGTCATATTTCACCTGTAAGGAAAAGCAGGATACCATGGGGTTTGCATCCTTGCAATAGCTTTTATTGGTTCCTACCGAAAAGTTATACCGAACGCATATCTTTTTTAAAATAGATTTCATTTTGATAGTTAATTATAGTTCTTGTTCGTTTTAAATTAATTCCATTAAATAAATCGTCGGCAATTCCGGTAATATGCAGGCAATGCTGATGATTCAATCTTTTCGCTATGCGAATATTTTTTATTTTTTTTCTTCTTATTAATACCGTGGGATTTTCCCAAGAATCAGTTACTGATAAAGGTCTTATAAATACTATTAAACCAATTATAGATGATTCCGCTATACAGAATTGGGAATTTATACCAGACGGGACCCCAATAATAACTGAAAATGGAAAGTTTTTTGCTTATAGGATAGC
The DNA here is from genome assembly GCA_003243255.1 of Flavobacterium psychrophilum. The sequence goes on from QFQM01000168.1 coordinate 6,117, forward strand.
GGGCAAAAATTCTCCAAGAAGGATAATATTGCAATCGATAGATAACGACTGGAAACACGATTTTGGACGTGTTGATTTAATTGGTTTTTCAAAAAACAGTCGTTATTTTATTTATAAAGCTAAAGACAGCCTTTGTTTCTACAATTTACAAGACAGAAAATTATTCCGTGCCATCGCCGGCATCAAAAACAGTCAACTGCCTGCAGCAACAAAAAAACTTTCCTGGTTAGAATCCGAAGGACATGAATTCGTATGGGCAGGCTGGCAATTTAAAAAAGACAATGATCTTTATTTATACAATCTTGTAACCGGCAAAGAATATCAATATAAGGATATCGCCAATTATCTGTTTGACCAACAAGGCAAATTTCTTGTGCTCAAAAAACTCAATAACAGCATTGAATGGATCGATCTTGTATCACATCAATCTTACATCGTTTGGACCGGAAAGACAAATGATATAGAACCAGGCGCTATGACCATTGATTATGCAGGGAAGCAACTAGCCTTCATACTTCAAGAAAAACACCCTATTAATCCGAAAAATTCCGTATGGCTGTATCGACAAGGACTGAGCCATCCTATGGAAAAAGCCAACAACCAATCAACTGGCATAGATTCTGGACTTACCATCAGCAATAGCATTTCCTTCAATCAAAATGCTAAATATATTGATATTATATTGCAGCGTACTGCCAATCCTAAAATAGCACGCAACGATGTACATGTAGATATCTGGAATTATAAAGATACTCTATTACAATCTGTGCAGCTTCATGCAGGAAGTGAAGGACTTTTGGAGCCTCAACAATACATGGCTAAAATAGATATTAGCAGCAACCGATTGATTCAATTGACACATAAATTCGGGGATCGAATAGGAAGCTCAAATGTAGGCGATTATATCGTAATTTGCAGCAACACCAGCGGAGATCATTTCTGGCAATCATCTAAGGATAGTAACTGGCTTGTATCCCTAAAGACCGGAGAAAAAAAACTACTCACTGTTAACAGCGAAATCGAATATAATTTCTCACCCAATGGTAAATATTTATTGTACTATGATCCTAAGATAAAAAATTATTTAAGCATAGACTTGACCACTAATAAAACCATGAACTTAACTGCCATGTTAAAACCACTAATAATGGCAAATCGATCGCTGGAGCCCTATACTTATGCGCTTGAGCAGCCAGGCAAAAAGCTAATATTAAACTGGACAATAGGTGTGGCAGGTTGGATGGAAGGGGGGGGCAAAGTGTTAGTGTATGACGATTTTGATGTTTGGCAATTAGACGTTAGCGGTAGTGGATTACCCATTAATTTAACTGGAGGATACGGCAGAGAAAACAACATTCGTTTCCGACTTGCCAGCCGTGATCTAATTACCGGCATCTCTTGGAAAGTGCCTTTATTACTCATGGCTTTTAATTGTTATACTAAACAAAATGGATTTTATCAACTTTTTCCTAATCAACCTGGCAAACTACAACAATTTACAATTAGCTCCCATACTTATTATCATCCGCCCAAAAGTGTCTACACCCACATAAACAGTGATCCAGGCATGCCTCCCATTCGTGCAGGTAACCTGAATCAATGGCTTGTTAAAAGACAAAGCAACCATGAATCAGTTAATTACTATTTGACGCATGACTTTAAAAATTTTAAAGCTTTAACAAACATCACACCTGAAAAGAACTACAATTTCCTACAATCGGAATTGATTACCTGGACTCGTCCTGACGGAGATATCAATCAAGGAATACTTTATAAACCCGACAACTTTGATCCAAATAAAAGATATCCTTTGCTTGTAAGCGCCTATTCGAGGCATTCAGATGCTTTAAACCGATATCTTCGACCTAATTATTCATCAAATCCCATCTTCGATATCCCTTATATGGTCAGCCGAGGCTATCTCGTTTTTGTACCTGATATTCATTATATGTTGGGCGGCCATGGTAGAAGCGGACTAATCTCGGTGGAAACCGGTATACAAGCAATAGCACAATTGCCCTATGTTGACACCTCAAGAATGGCTTTGACAGGGCACAGTTTTTCAGGCCAAACTGCTTACTATATAGCAGCAAACAGTCACTTGTTCAAAGCTGTGATTGCCGGCGCCGGCTGGACCGACATGATCAGTTCATATCTTCAACTTGCAGGCGCTGCCGGTAAAGCAAAAACAGAAAGCTATATGGGATTTCTGGAAGGCAACTTTAGTCATTACAGTATATGGGAAAGACCAGAACTTTACCAGGCAGAATCTCCTGTTTTGAGTGCTGATAAGATACGTACGCCTTTGCTAATTTTTCATAACCAAGGAGACGGTAAACCTTTTGAGCAAGCTGTAGAAATGTTTCTATCACTCAGACGACTTGAAAAGCCCGTTTGGATGCTGCAATATGATGATGCAGGACACATAGTAGGCGGCAAACAGTCAATAGATTTCACTATCCGAATAACCCAATTTTTTGATCATTATCTCAAAGGACTATCAGCCCCCCGCTGGATGACCCGCGGCATCCGGGCAAATCAAAAGGGGATTGATGATGGCTACGAGTTAGACAAAAGCGGTAAATGCGGGCTATATTGTAACGTTTGTAACAGGAAATAATAAAGAGCATTAACAACCACTAGTCTGATATAGTTCTTATTGCAGGGCATTCTAACTCTTCCGTACATTGAAGAGAAGTTGTAATAAACTGATCTTCCTTGTCAAAGCCAGTAGCGTATATATTAGGCGGACCGGGTACGGCCTGGCAATTATTACATAGGGTTAGGTTATCACAAATGCTTGATGCTGGACCACCGGGCACGAATGTTTTGGTGCAAAAAGCTGCACTAAGGGCATTGCTTTGAATGCAAACGTTGCGCCAATGACTGCGAATGCTATCAAAAATAATAGCATAATTTTTGCTCTTTTCATAGCCAAATTATTATTAAATTTACCCATTTGATCATTCTAATTTTTACTCGTATTATTGTTCAGCCACTTCTTTAATCTGCCGTACATCCATTTGACCCATAAAAAAAGCATTCAGCTTTTTTTCCTTGTTGAATATGGCAATGGCTGGTACCCCACGGGCCTCAAAATAGCTTGAAAAATAATTTTGTATATCCACGCCCACTTTAATGTTAGGATATTTTTCAACGTTGTAATGCCTATAAAACTTGACCATATCTTGGTAAGGGAAAGAAGTAATCATATAAAATTTTATATCCTTCAGGCTTTCAATATTGCCAGTAATGTCCTCCATCTGTGCCCTGCAGTAAGGGCAATAAGGGCTAAAATAAAAAAATACCAGTGGCTGGCCTTCAGCAATTTGTTGCGTACTGAATACAGCACTGTCGTTATCCAAAATACTAAATGAAGGTAATTTTTTACCTACGTTGATAGTATTGGCAGGATCTATACCAT